>JANPKH010000094.1:0-16274 GCA_031425935.1 Gammaproteobacteria bacterium
AAATTTTCCGCAACGCAACCGCATTATTAGCGGACTAAGCTATGGAGTTTTGGTAGTCGAGGCCGCCATAAAAAGTGGCTCGCTAATTACCGCCAAAATTGCGTTGCAACAAAATCGTGAGGTATTTGCCATCCCGGGCTCAATTCATAATCCTTTAGCACGCGGTTGTCATCAACTTATTCGCCAAGGAGCGACGCTGGTAGAAACTGCCAACGACATAGTGGAACAATTAGATGGAATGCTTAGTTATCAACGTCAGGAATTATTCAATTTTCAGGAAACCAAAAAACGCTCAAAACCACGAAGCAACACGAGCCTCATCGAACATAAAATGGAACAAAACTTTAAGGAATTGTCATTTGCTGAACAACAACTTATTGATGCTATAGGCTTCGATCCAGTCAGTATTGACGATTTAGTAGAGCGCACCGGGAATACGGTGGGTTTGCTCATGGCGCAGTTAGTCGGCTTAGAGATCAAGGGCTTAGTGCAACAACTAGGCGCTGCCTATCAAAGAGTTTAGGATATCATTTTGACCATGACAGCACGTTCCGGTAGATTGTCAGTCCATTCCGTATGAGATGCCTTGTTTATGAATTCCTGGTCACTTAATCCCCGTGTTCAATACGCAGCAAAACAACTTTGGCAAGATGGTGTAGTAGCTTATCCAACTGAAGCAGTATGGGGGTTGGGCTGCAATCCATTTAGTGAACATGCAGTGACACGTTTATTGGAGTTAAAAAACCGTTCAGTAAATAAAGGTTTGATTCTGGTAGCAGCTGATATTCGTCAATTCGACCCTTTTATAGGTCATCTTAATGATTTGCAGCGTCAGCGTTTAAAAAATAGCTGGCCTGGGCCCGTCACTTGGCTAGTCCCTGCAAATGGTTTGATGCCAAAGTGGATTAGTGGACAATACGAGACTGTAGCGTTACGTGTGACTGACCACCCTGTTGCTGCTGGCTTAAGCCGCGCGTTTGGAGCGCCTATAGTTTCCACTTCCTGTAATCCCGAAGGCTTGCCACCAGCACGACATGCTTTTCAAGTGCGCCGCTATTTTGGCGATTCACTTAATGCCATTACCTCAGGAAAAATCGGTAACTATAAACAACCTTCAGAAATTCGTGATTTGATCACGGGCGAAATTCGACGGCCAGGATAAGGCGTTCAGTAGAAAAACTATCGCTAGCAAATTATCAAAACTAGACAGTTTCAAAAAAACCATAATCTAAATTATGGTACTTTAGGTTTTGTGATTTCGATAAAGCGTTTTTTATCTTCCTCAAATTTATTATCAGCAGTTTTAAACTCTAACTCGCGCTGTTGGATTTGGGATGTCACTTCTTTTTCTTCTGCATGTAAAGTAACGATATTGTTTAGCAACTCATCTGATATTTTTTGACCATTGCGCTCGAGTGTTGCTGCTTGAGCTTCTTGATTTTTAAGTTGCGATTTAACGCCAAATAAATTTGCTTGTAATATATCGATATTATTGCGTAATTCATGCAAGTTTCGGGTCTTGGCTGCTTCAATATCAGCTACGCCACTATAACTGCGGCGCAATTGAACATCAGCAAGAGCCTGCTCTCTCGCTGCCTTTCTTTCTTTTGCAACACGCTCAGCATCTGCGTCGCTTGGGGATGCAGCAACAACTCTAATAACAGCACCATTGATAGTAACAACTTCATACCCAGCACGCACATATTGCGGAGGAATAGTTTGTGCGACAACTTTTATTCCTTGCTCATTGGTGTAGCGATAAAAAGTTTTGTTAGTTGTTTTTGAATCGTTTGCATATGCCATGCCGGCTTTAAATGAAATACCAGCGAGTAACGCGTATAAAAAAATTATCAATCGATTTTTCATAAGTTAGAATTCAAATTGAAATTAAATAAGTAGACATTAGTAATCACCTGTTTCTATTCCACACCGTAAGTGCCGCGATAAGCTTTTATCTTAATTACCATTTCCTGTTGCCCGCTTTGACCCTCAAGATAATGGATAATATGATTAAGATTAATGATACTAACGACAGGAACATTAAAGGCCTGCTCTACTTCCTGAATAGCTGAAAGCTTACCTTGGCCTTTCTCCTGCCTGTTCAAACCAATTAATACCGCTGCCGGTTGCGCACCAGCTCCTTTAATAATAGACATTATTTCACGTACTGCAGTTCCGGCGGTAATAACATCATCAACGATAAGAACCTTACCTTCCAAGGAGGCACCGACCATAGTTCCACCTTCTCCATGATCTTTAACCTCTTTACGATTATAACAATATGGCACATCTTGCTGAAATTGGTCTGCTAGCGCGATAGCCGTTGTTGCTGCTAAGGGGATGCCTTTATAGGCAGGGCCAAAAATCATATTAAACTCAATATTAGCAGCGGTAATGGCTGCCGCATAATGTCGGCCTAATTCAGCTAAAGCGCCGCCAGTTTGGAAGCGTCCAGCATTGAAAAAATAAGGACTAGTACGACCAGATTTAAGCGTAAATTCACCAAAACATAAGGCTTGGTGTTTGATCGCCAGCTGAATAAAGTCATGCTGGTATTTTTGCATGCAGAACTCCTATTTATGAACTAACTTTGAAGTAGCTAAGAATAAAATTTAAAGGCTGATGTGATTCAAATGACCTGAGTAATTAGTGTATTCCTTTTTAGTTCCCATAAAAAAAATAAAATTTGTAACTTTTTGAGACATAGGTAACACTTTTTGATAAACCTTGGGTATCATACACAGTCCGTAATCAAGGAGCTAACATGAGAGTTATCAGTCTGAGCGTCGATGGCATTTTTCAAGCTGCAAAGCGCGGCCTGTATGAATGGCTAGCGAATCAAGATGCAGACTTAATTTGTCTACAAGATCTTCGTGCATTAGAGCGCGAAATTGATAAGCCGGAGTTCCAACTCGACGGTTATTTTGCTTATTTTTTTGATTCCGGAACTAAAAATTACAACGGCGTTGCTATTTACACCCGCGTCCAACCTAAAGCACTCATCTACGGTTTAGGGTTTGCCTCTGGCGTAGACATGGAAGGCCGCTATCTCCAAGTGGACTACGATCAACTCAGCGTCGGTTCGTTGCTCGCACCCACGGCCATCTCTGAGGTAGAGTCGCAAGAAGTTAAAATTAAATTTTTTGACGACTTTCAAGCACACCTAGACAAAATCACACGAAAACGTCGCGAATATATTTTTTGTGGCAACTGGGCAATGGCGCACACCCCGCGTGATGTCACTAATAGTGCGGAGAATCAATATAACTCCGGGTTTCTCTCACATGAACGTCAATGGTTAAGCCAACTGTATAATCAACTTGGTTATGTCGATGCATTCCGTCGCGATAACCGCGATAGTGATGAATACAGTTGGTGGCCAAGCGGCATAAAGGGTGAAGGCGAAGGTTGGCGTACTGATTTTCAGGTTGTATCTAATAGTTTAGGCACCAAAGTTGAATACGCTGCTATTTACAAAACTCAGCAATTTTCCAGCCATTTGCCTGTTATTATTGATTACGATATTGAATTGCCACAATAAGATTTGTTTTATTTTATAAAAAAGCTGTAGATTATTTTTAAACATTCTATTTTTATTTATCAAATGAGTAGGCAATCTAAATCTAAAGTAGTTATGGTTTGCCCACTAAATGACTTTCCAACCAACTCTCCATAATTAAGCGCGCCGCAATAGAATCTACAGGATTATTTTTATAATCGCGCGAGCCGCCACGACGCATCACCTCACCTTTTGCCTCAAAGCTAGTAAGACGTTCATCCACCATTTCGATATTAACCGCAAACCTACCATGCAATCGGTTAGCAAATTTGCGCGCGCGCGCGCTCAAATCACTTTCACTATCATCCATATTTAAAGGTAAGCCTATTAAAGCCAAATCAGGCTGCCATTCTTTAATAAGTTTTTCCACCTGAGCCCAATCGGGAATCCCATCTTTTGCTTTTAGCGGTGTAAGTGTATTGGCGGTACCGGTAATAGTTTGGCCACAAGCAACACCGATATTTTTGGTGCCATAATCAAAAGCAAGAAGAGTTTTTATCATGACATTAATAACTTAATGGGAATAACTTAATGGGAGTCTTGTCGCTTGTAGCTAATAAATAGTCAAGCGTGGCCAGCAGTGTTAGTTATTAAGCTGACGTTTATTCCAAGCGCCAATGCAGCAACAGTCCAACGCTGCTCAAAGGGGGTGTTGAAGATAATATTTTTGTCCGCAGGAACTGTAAGCCACGAGTTCGCTACTATTTCCGCTTCGAGTTGGCCTTCGCCCCAACCAGCATAGCCCAACGCAATAAGGCAGGTTGACGGGCCTTGACCATCGGCTAAAGCTGCAATGATATCTCGAGATGCAGTGAGGCTAATCTCATCTGATACTTTTATAGTGGATTGCCACTGGGTGCCACTTGGGTGTAACACAAAGCCACGCTCAGATTGAACTGGGCCACCGGCAACAATTGTTTTATGGCCTTGATGGGCCGTATCCGTTAAATTCATTTGTTTAAAAATTTCATGCAAGATCATAGGCAAAGGGTTATTGATTACAATTCCCATAGCCCCACGTTCATTGTGCTCGCAAATATAAGTAACGCTCTGCGCAAAAGAAGTATCTTCCATATTCGGCATAGCAATCAGAAAGTGATCGCACAAGCTGCCAGGAACAAGGTCGGTTGTGTCTATGTCTAGAGTCGGTTTATTGGTCATATCTGGAGTATTGGGCCATTCCTTCGGGAACACAAGTATGTGGTGTAATTAAATAGTCATTATTGTGCGCTGGTGCTTATGCCAGTCATTTCAAATTTCCATGTACGAATGATTTGCAACCGATCAGCTTCACGGCGAATTTCTTGCGGAAACTTAGAGAAGGGCGCTGATAAACGCACTATTTGCCGCGCCGAATCATCCAAAATGCGTTTTCCTGATGATTGCAGAATATCTATTGAGTAAATAGTACCATCAGGGTTAATGACTACCGAAAGACGCAAGCTTCCGGTGATATGTTTATTCAGCGCTTCTTGTGGGTAATTCCGATTACCAAAATGTTCAATTTTTTCACTCCATTCATTTAAATACTTCGCATCAAAAGATTCTTTTGTGGAAACAGAAGTTAATGTTCGAATCCGCGGTCGCTTGGCGTATTCCTGGCGCTGTTTATCTAACTTGGCCTGCAGGCTGGCAATTTCTAAAGTAATAGCTGATTCATCTTCTAGCAAACCCTCTCGTAATTCTTTTTCTTCAGTTAAATCAGGATTCTTTTTCAATTGCGTCTTGAGATTACTTTCACCTTTCGTAGAAATAATTTGTTGATCTTTTTTCTGGTTGGGCGATGCTGCAGCTGTCTGCTGAATGGGATTAACATCGCGCACTTGCGAATCGGCAAACTCAGCCTGTCGCTCGGTAGTCAGTTGACGCGCTTCAACTTCGGTGCCGCTGGCTTCTTGATTATGCTGCGCAAGAAAGTCTGCATTTTCGGATTTTTTTTGTGATTGATGTGTAGCTAGCGTTATCTCCATGGTTTGTGAGCCAACATGCTGCTTAGGCATTTTAAAGCCCAAACCTAAAATAAGCAGCGCATGCAACGCAATAGCTACGAATATCGTAAAACTTAGGCGGTCGCTAGCATCAACGGGAGCCACATCTTCTGCAGCCATATCTACAGTCGCATTCATTACGTGTTGTCCGCCCGCTTCTGAACACGACGTTGTATTGCATCCATTAAACGTGTAGCTATACGAGTGTCGTAAGCCTTATCAATTTCGCGCGCACAGGTTGGACTGGTGACATTAATTTCAGTTAAATAGTTACCTATTACATCCAGACCCACAAATAACAGCCCCCGCTCTTTAAGTGAGGGAGCTACCTGCGACACTATCCAGTAATCCTGATCTGAAAGCGGTTGTGCGACGCCGGTGCCACCTGCGGCTAAATTGCCACGAGTTTCACCTTTGGCAGGAATACGGGCCAAGCAATAAGGAACGGGCTCGCCATCAATAACTAAAATTCGCTTATCCCCATTGATTATTTCAGGGATAAAACGCTGTGCCATGATAGTTTTAAGGCCAGAAGAAGTAAGCGTTTCTAATATCACGCCCACATTGGGATCGTCGTGACGACAGCGAAAAATACTACTGCCGCCCATGCCATCGAGAGGCTTGAAAATAACGTCGCCGTGCTGACGGTGAAACGCACGTAATTGCATCATATCGCGGCTAACAAGAACGGGCGGGCAACATTGTGGAAATTGAGTTGCAAATACCTTTTCGTTGCAATCACGCAAACTACGCGGATCGTTGACGACAAGTGTTCCCTGATTTTGCGCGGCTTCTAGGATGTAAGTGCTATAAATAAATTCGTTGTCGAAGGGCGGATCTTTGCGCATTAAAATTACGTTGAGATCAGCTAAAGGGCGATCTTCATATAAACCAAGGCTGTACCAATCATCCGCTTTATTGGTAACTCGAAGATTGCGCATATTTGCTCGCGCTTCACCCTGCAATAAATACAAATCTTTTTGCTCCATATAGTGCAATAACCAACCCCGCTCTTGCGCTGCCAATAGCAAAGCTAAGGTCGTGTCTTTGCTAAATTTAATGTTAGCGATAGGGTCCATCACTACACCAACAGATAAAGTTATAGGTTGCGCCATAAAGTGTTCTCAGTAACTAGGTTGCAGTTGTCAATATTGCAGACTAAAGTTAAATCTTGGTAGCCCTTAATGCAAGAGCATGATACACAGAACCGACATGCCTTTAGTTGTTTTTAAAAATAGGAAGACGAACAGATTCCTTATATATTCAACTAGTTATGGCTAAAGCTTAAAATTTATGTTAAAAGTTGTCATTGCGTATGTTAATACTTTAATAAATGAACAGCGTGCGGCTTATTTCACTACTACACTTAGATTCAATCAACGCAAATAACCGTATCTGGTGAAATCGCAATAACCGTCGCAATAACTAAGGCAAAGGTCAGAGTGTATGGACGTCAGTTTAGAAAGTTTAAAAGTCATGGTGATTGACGATAGTAAAACAATTCGTCGCACCGCAGAAACCCTCTTAAAAAAAGCAGGATGTACGGTTATTACCGCTACCGATGGCTTTGATGCATTGGCAAAAATTGCTGATAGCCGTCCCGATATTATTTTTGTCGATATTATGATGCCGCGTCTTGACGGTTACCAGACCTGCGCGCTCATCAAAAACAATAGCGAATTTAAATCTACGCCAGTAATTATGCTCTCTAGTAAAGATGGGTTGTTTGATAAAGCCAAGGGTCGCATCGTCGGTTCAGATCAATATCTCACTAAACCATTTAGTAAAAGTGAATTACTGGATGCTATTGAAACACATGTTAAGCATATTAAAGTATCTTAAAAAAGAAAGTGTCTTAAAAAAGTTTGAACTTATTTAAGTTATTTCAGAATGTAATTATTTTAACTTGGAGCAGCTATGGCCCGCGTACTTATTATTGACGACTCTCCAACAGAAACCTACAAGCTTACTACTATGCTTGAAAAAAATGGTCATGTAGTGCTGACAGCTCCAAATGGCGAAGCAGGTATTGCCATGGCACAAAAAGAGCGCCCGGATCTTGTATTAATGGACATAGTCATGCCCGGTTTAAATGGTTTTCAAGCGACTCGTCAGCTTTCCAAGCTGCCCGAAACAGCCCATATCCCCGTCATTATTGTAACCACTAAAGATCAGCAAACAGATCGCGTGTGGGGAATGCGTCAAGGGGCTAAAGCGTATTTATCAAAACCTATTACACCTGATGTATTAATGTCGGCAATGGCCGAAGTAATGCGTTAATTATTTAAGTACTAGAAAGAAATGCTTACCTCAAGGTGAGCTAAACAATAACTTTTTAAAGTTGCATTGCCGTTAGCCGTGAAGTTATTTCCGGCTAATCGGTCGAGATGGAATGTTGGTATGTCAGAACCTCAAGCTGCTTTTGCAGCGTTGCTCAATTTGGCACATTGCAGTCGTGAAGTTGCACGCGGTCTCCCTTCACAAACTGATATTCGCCCGCTGTGGAGCGGTATCGGTTTTATGTTAATGGGCAATTATTTTGTTGCCCCCATCGGCGAAGTGTCAGAAATGCTTGAGGTGCCTAGTTACACTCATCTCCCTAGCGTTCAGCCCTGGGTAAAAGGTGTCGCCAATGTGCGCGGTCGTCTCTTGCCGCTTTTTGATTTAGCCATTTTTTTCGGTGAGCATTTGACCGGTGGGCGTAGACAAAGGCGCGTATTAATTTTGGAAACTGAAACGCTTTATGCTGGGCTTATGGTCGATCAAGTGTTTGGCATGCAGCATTTACCAATGGATGAGTACAGCGAAAACGCTGGTGTTATTTCAGAAAGCATTAGACCTTTTGTGACAGGTAGTTATCCAGCTGCCGGCCATCATTGGTCTCTGTTTCGCCCGGCTTTATTAGCAGAGGATCCGCGTTTTATTAACGCTGCTAAAAGTTAACCAGTACAGCTAAACAGTTGATATGTAAAGTCAAAAGTCAGTGAATAAAAATTGTGGGTTTTCCCACTTGGATAAAAATAAAACCTAGTGTCGGTTAGGAGTAAGTATGAAAACAGAATCCAAAGGTCTCATTGCTACAATAAGAGGCAACCTAGGCATCGCCTTTGCCAGCCTTGTGGCAGTTATTTCGTTTGTGTGCATGGCCGGCGCATTCTTTATTGTGCAAAAAGATGCCAATAACGATCAGCGACATTTACGGCAAGTTGCCGAATTGCGGGCACAGGCTTATCGTCTGACCGCTCTCGCACGTGATGCCACATCAGGCACAGAAAAAGCTTTTAACGATTTGGCCACCGTGCTGAAAAGCATGGACTCCGTATGGGCCGAACTTAATTCCGACACCGCTAGTTCAACCCCATCATTGCAAGAAAAACTCACTAGCTATAGCAGTATCTGGGGCAAAGCTAGAGCCAATGCTCAAGAAATTGTTAAAAACAGAGACTTGATCGTCACCTTAAACTCTGTAGGTAAAGGTCTTAACGACAACCTACCTAGCTTACAAAGTGAACATACTAACGTAGTAGAAATTCTACTGGATTCTAAATCTCCCGCTGATCAAGTCAATGAAGCACAAATGCAATCATGGAGAGCGGAGCGAATTGGGCGGAACGTGGATAAAATGTTACGTGGTGACTCTGATGCAAGTGCAGCTGCAGATCAGTTCAATACTGACGCCAACGTCTACGGTCACATTTTAGATGGTATGAAAGATGGTGATCCTGCGATGCGGGTAAGTCGTGTAACTGACTCAAGCGCGCGCGCTAGCTTGGAAAGAATTACTAAACTGTTCGCTGGAGTAAATAAATCTGTAAAAGAAATGTTTGAAGGCGCGGAAACTTTATCTCGTGCTCGTAAAGCCAGCGATGCGCTGTTAACTGATTCTCCACAATTACTAAATTCATTAAGCAGCATTCAAGAAGAAATTGACAGCTTGGAGGCGACGCGTCCGATCAACAAATACAACATTATTATTGATCTTGCAGTGCTGGCGCTTTTATCAGGTTTATTTATCGGCTTCAGCATTTACTTCAGTACGCGTAAACGCCTGGATGACACCGCTGAAACTAACGAGCGTAATCAAACAGCTATTTTGCGCCTCCTTGACGAACTGGCTGACCTCGCCGATGGTGACCTGACTACAACGGCCACGGTAACCGAAGACTTTACCGGTGCGATCGCTGACTCTATTAACTTCACTATCGACCAGCTCCGCATTTTGGTTGCGCGAATCAACGAAACAGCGGTAAACGTATCAGCAGCAGCACAGGAAACCCAACAAACCGCATTGCATCTTGCTGAAGCATCTGAACACCAAGCGCAAGAAATTGCGGGCGCATCTGCCGCAGTAAACGAAATGGCCGTAACTATTGATCAGGTATCGGCAAACGCCGCCGAATCGGCAGCGGTAGCGGAACGAGCGGTATCTATCGCTGGCAATGGCGCTAAAGTGGTACAAAATACCATCAACGGGATGGATACAATTCGTGAACAGATTCAAGACACATCCAAACGTATTAAACGCCTCGGCGAATCGTCACAAGAGATCGGTGATATCGTAAGTTTGATTAACGATATTGCGGATCAGACAAACATCCTCGCACTTAACGCGGCAATTCAGGCATCGATGGCGGGTGACGCAGGCCGCGGCTTCGCGGTGGTAGCGGATGAGGTACAGCGACTTGCGGAACGTTCCGCAGCAGCAACAAAACAAATCGAGGCTCTCGTAAAAACGATTCAGAACGATACCAACGAAGCGGTAATTTCGATGGAACAAACCACGTCTGAAGTAGTACGCGGTGCACGCCTAGCACAAGACGCGGGTGTGGCACTGGAAGAGATTGAAAACGTATCAAGCAGCTTGGCAGAATTGATTCAAAACATTTCGAATGCTGCACGGCAACAAGCATCGTCCGCGGGTCACATCTCCAACACGATGAACGTTATTCAAGAAATTACGACACAAACCTCTGCGGGTACTTCAGCAACTGCACAATCGATTGGTAACCTTGCCGAAATGGCGCTGGATTTACGTGAATCAGTAGCAGGCTTCAAACTTCCTGAGGAGGATGTATTGGCTGACGTTCATGCATCGGTGAAAAAGCCAGCGGCTAAAAATACTCTTCGCGCCAATATACTCGACCTCAATGAAAGCATGCTGGACGATGACAATATTTATTCATCGCACCAAGCAAAAGCGTAGTCAGCGACCATCGGCTGCGCTTAACAACGCGAAGCCGTTAATTAGGTATTGTTATGGGTTGGTCATTACGCACATTGCCTTCTCTCTCTCTTGAGCAATTTGCACAGTGGTGCAAATTGTTAGAAGAGCGCACCGGAATGCAATTAGTACCGCAACATAAAGCCTTATTGGAATCACAAATTTCCACGCGTATGCGCGAGCTAGGTCATGACGATTACGACCGCTACTATCAGCAAGTTACAGATGGTGTTGCAGGAAAATTGGAATGGACCATCATTATCGATCGTATCACCGTTAAAGAAACCGGCTTTTTTCGTCATCGTGCTTCAATCGAATATGTCCGTTGTTTTCTGCAGAAAAAAATTAATAACCAGGCACTTGCCGAAAGTTTTGATGTATGGAGCATGGGATGTGCCACCGGTGAAGAACCCTATTCCCTCGCGATGGTGATTAATGATTGTTTTGAGCTGGCAGCGCTTAATCCCTATTATGGAATCACCGCGTTTGATCTAAGTGTTTCAGCGTTAGCAACCGCACGTAAAGCTTGTTATGCAAAGCGCAAAATCGAAGCAGTAAAAGGCGACGAGTTTAAACGTTATACCAAACAACTAACAAATGGTAATTATGAAATTGTGAGCCGCCTACGCGAGCGAGTATGTTTTACGCAAGCGAATATTATCAATCACAACAATTTACCCAACGTAAAAGTAGATGTTATTTTTTGCCAAAACTTATTAGTTTATTTTCGCCGCTGGCTGCGCCGCGACATTTTAAATACCTTGGTAGATCATCTCAAACCAGGTGGAATATTAATTACCGGACTGGGCGAAGTTGTTGAGTGGGAGCACCCCAAAATGCAGCGTATTTCGGTGGAAGATGTGCAAGTTTATGCACGCGAATAACAAACGCGATGAGCGTGAATAACAAGAGGAAGGCCCCACATGGCAGATAATCGCAATTTTGCCGCGCTGGATTGGCTAATCCATGAGATTAGTGAAACCCTGAAAGAAGCGCGTCAAGCACTCGAAGCCTATGTCGAAAATCCCAAGGACACGGTGCGTATTCGTTTTTGTTTAACGCATATACACCAGGTACATGGCAGTTTACAAATGGTCGAATTTTTTGGCGCCGCTATGCTCGCTGAAGAAATGGAGCGACTTACCCAAGCAATGATTCACGGTGCAGTTGCTAACGCAAGTGAAGCGCAGGAAGTTCTAATGCGCGCAATTTTACAATTCCCTGCATATTTGGATCAAGTTAAAAACACACGCAAAGATAATCCATTAATTGTCTTGCCATTGTTAAATGATTTACGTGCAGTGCGCGGTGAAAGTTTGCTCACCGATACAAAATTATTCGTACCTAATTTAGCGCCAGCAAAAAAAATATCGGGAGCTCGATCTGCTGCCGCGCAAGATAATGTTCAATTTCAAGCGATGGCGCTAAAGTTGCGTCAAATGTATCAATACGCTGCGGCGGGGTTTATACGCTCAGTCAACGGTGATGAAAATCTCGCTTACCTACACAAAGTATTTTCTCGGCTACAAAAATTAACCCAAGGTACAGCTCGTTTTGCGTTATGGGATATTTGCTTAGCGCTTGCAGAAGCATTGGAAACGGATGCGCTTGAAATCAGCGCTGCGATAAAAAATATATTACGTCAACTTGATAAAGAAATTAAAATTCTCGCCGTGCATGGTACAACAGCACTTAACTCTTACACGAACGATGAGCTCATCAAAAACTTACTTTACTATGTCGCACGTGCAGGTAAACATACGACAAGTTTCAGTTCCTTTTCTCAGCTGCAACGTATTTATGAAACTTATAACTTGGCGGATGCACTTATTGAAGGTAAGGAGTCCTCTAACGATTCCACTCATATGCTATCTGCACCCGATCCAGAGGCATTACGCTCAGTTGTTGAGGCACTGAAAGTTGAATTGGGCGTAATAAAACACGCACTGAATGTTTGTTTATCAGGTGAAAATTCGTCTATAGCATTGGATGAAGCGCTGCCAGTTGTCAAACGTATTGCAGACACTATGGCGGTACTAGGTTTAGGCGATTTGCGCAAACAAGTATTAGAGCAAGGCGCAGCGCTTGAATTAATGGCGCGCTCCAGCAGCCAACTTTCTAACGAACAATTACTTTCAATAGCGAGCAAAGTTGTTGAAATAGAAGATGCACTCGACAGTCTAGCCCAAGCAAAAACTGCTAATAATTTAATTTCCGGCAATGAAGGTGATATCACCTTAACCCGCGCTAAAGAATCCGTATTGCGTGAATCGCGCAATGGTTTAGAACATGCCAAAGATGCCATCATTGAATATATTGCCTCGCAATGGGATCGCGTGCATTTACAGCACGTGCCAGACACCTTGCGTGAAATTCGCGGCGGCTTGGAAATTATGCCACTACCGCGAGCTGCGCGAATTTTAGGTGCTTGCGCACGCTATATTGAAGAAAAATTATTAGCTGAAGAATTTACACCGCAATGGACAACCCTTGATACTCTAGCCGATGCAATCACCAGCGTTGAATATTATTTAGAGCGTTTGAGCTCTGGCGCTACTAATGTAGAAAATGATTTATTGCTCTCTGTTGCAGAAGAAAGTGTTGCTGCGCTGGGGTATGCAGTTGCTAAAGCCAACCGCGCTGAAAGTAACGATAGCGAAGCTTATGCGGCGGAATTTGAATCTGTTGCAACACATAAGGCACTTAACCTACAAACCACCGCAGAAGCTGCAGAAGAGGACGAGGCCAGTTTAACTGCGGCCTATGAATCCGCCTTACATGATGAGCCGATTCGTACTAAGAGCGACTATTCATTAAGCTTCACATCAGATGTCGCATACAGCAATGTTATTGATTCGTCGGAATTAACAACACTTGCTCCAGAATTACCCGATACCGTATTAGAAAGTAAAGTACAGGAAACAGTTGCCGACGTTATTCACGTAGAACCTTCAACAGGGTCAACGCAAAATGCAGCCTCGCCCTCCGTTAACAATTTTATTGATGACGATGAAAATGATATAGATGAAGAAATCATCGAAATTTTTGTTGAAGAGGCAGGCGAAGTATTTGCAGCTATTCAAGAATACTTTCCACAATGGGCAAAGAATTTCGACGATCACCAAGCGCTTAATGAATTCCGCCGTGCTTTCCATACCCTAAAAGGTAGCGGCAGAATGGTAGGGGCCCACGATATTGGTGAGTTGTCTTGGTCTATTGAAAATATGCTTAATCGGATCATTGATAAAACGATTGAGGCAGGTCATTCCCATATCGTTATTATAGAAAAAGTATGTGAAATTTTACCGAGTATGATTGCAGCATTTAGTCGCCAGCTACCGAATCCGCACCCATCATTGAGTGCGGATTATCGCGGAATGGCAGAGTCACTTGCTAAAGGTGTTGTGCCTGAAGGCTTGACGCCAGACGAACCTTTCACTCACAAAATGCCACCAAAAGTAAATGTCAGCGATAATAATTTTGCTGCTACAAATAGTGAAGACTTATCACTCGATGATGATATGGATATTGAAGAAATTGATGTAGAAGACTTACCTCTTATAGTTGCAAGCCACACCGCCGAAGTTGATTTACCGCCAGCGTTTTTAGATGAACATTCTCTAAATAATGGATTAACGCCTGAGCCTGAACAAGTTATTGACTTACCCAAGAAAATTTCGGCTAGTGAATTATTTGATGAAAACGGTGATGACTCTGATATGCAGTTGCGCGATATCTTTGCCGCAGAAGCGCTAACTCATTTGCAAGTCATAGAAGAATTTATTGCGCACATGGAAATGGAGGCACCTTGTTACGAACCGCCTAGTGATAGTATTCAACGAGCACTTCACACGCTGAAAGGTAGTGCGCATATGGCGGAAATCACGCCTATCGCTGAGCTAGTTAGCCCGTTAGAAAGATTTGTAAAAGAGCTACGTAGTTACCACCTAACGATCAATGAAGATATTTTACAATTATTGCATGATGCAGTTATGTATGCCCACGCAGGTTTACAGCAAATTGATAATAATGAAGAAGTTGCTATTCCAAAGCTGCAACAATTTCAAGCGCGAGTCAGTGAATTACGGGAAATTCATATTGCACCTGTAGCGCAACAAGAAGAAATGGAAGCAGGTGGTAAGCGCCCAGTGGATCCCGAGCTTCTCTCTATCTTCATGGCTGAGGAAATGAATTTATTGCTTGATGCTGACAAAATTATTGCTCAGTGGCAGGCTAATCCCAGTATCGTCTTTATATTAAGCCCTATTGTAAATGAGTTACGCAATTTAACGCGTGGTGCTCATCATGCATATTTACCCCCCATGGCAGAATTGGGAGAAAAAATTGAACAGGTTTATGAACGCATTATTGCTCAGCAATTAACGTGCTCTGATACTTTGTGTCAAACACTTAATCGCTCGCATATTGCTTTACTTGATATGGTAGATGCTGTTGCAGCGGGGCAAAATTTAGTCGCAGCTCCAGCTGATATTCAAACAGCGTTAAATGAATTATTGCTGCAACGTGAAGCACAAAGTGAAGATACTCATTACGATGTCGACGACGAAGAAAACGTTGCTGAATTGGAGTCGGAAGAAATATCTTTCATCGCACTTCCTGTTGCTGCAAATGAAGCAATAGACCAAGAACAGCCTGCTATAGATGTTGAAGATGAATCGTATGATATTGGCTTAATCGTGAATGCCGATGACGAAGAAGAAATAGTACTTAATGAACTACCTTCAGCAGAAGAAATAAATTATACAAAAAACGTGGAATATACTGCGGAAGATTTAGAAATATCTTTTGAAGAACTACCCGATGCAAAAATAACTCTTCACGATGATGTAGACGATGAAACTGTAGCTGATGCCGACGACGAAATTGATGTTGAAGGGCTATTCACTACAGAGGAAGTAAATTATACAGAAACTGTAAGTAATAATATAAGCTCGGACTTCAATATCGATGATGATATTGAGGCCGAAGAAATTATTATTGAGCCCATCAAAGAAATAGCACCAGTAAGTGCTAAAAATATTCCTTCAGTTCCAATTCTAAGCATACCCAAGGTCATACCAAGCGTTAAAGTCAGCGACGATTTCGATCCGGAAATTGTAGAAATTTTTATCGAAGAAGCGCTTGAATTATTAGAAGATATGGAACGCGCACTGCACGAATGGCAAGAGGACTGGAGCAACAATGAATGCCCGGAAGAATTAAAACGTTGTCTGCATACCTTCAAAGGCGGCGCTCGTCTTGCCGGGTTAACTAACCTAGGGGACTTGTCGCATGATTATGAAACAGTCGTCATCGACCTGAAGGACAATTCTGCGGTAGATCAAAACTTTTTCAAACAAATTAACGATTTCCAGGATCGTTTGCATGCCGGCGTAACAGTAGCGCAAAAACAATTAGCGGTTGATTATCAAGCAGCAGATGATGCGGCTCAAGAGCAGTATCAAACTCATCTCAATGACGCAATGCAGGCTCAAGAAGTGGCTAT
>JANPKH010000095.1:0-21099 GCA_031425935.1 Gammaproteobacteria bacterium
TGTCGATATTGTACGAGGTGAAATCGACTCAAGGATCAAACAACCCGCCTAGCGCGGGTTGTTTATTGTCTGGCATTAGTGCGGCACTGTCCTGGCCACCAAGCGCCTATCCTTCTTGCCACTAATTGTCGGCGCGATTATCCCAGTGTGATCACTGTAAATGAGCGCATCAGCACTAACCCCCAATGCACCCACAATCGTCGCGAACTCGTTGAAGCTGAGCTTCGCTTTCCCTGCTTCAATTTGCCTGTACCGCCTCACAGTAATAAAAAATCCCTTAGAAGAAGCATTATTGCAAAATTCCGTCTGATTAAATCCAGTTCTCTCGCGTAATTCTTTGAGCCTCGCGTGATAACTCATAACAACTCCTATTCGTTCAAGTCGCGCGCACTATAAAGCATGCATGTCGCCTTAAACCGCATATACGAAATTATAATAAGTACACCATTTGTACACCCCTTTTGTACTCCCTGAAAATTAAATTCACTATTTATAAAAATAATAGTGTTTTACTATTGCTATCATAATAGTAATTTACTAATATGGCTCATCGAAAGTAAATCACTTACGAGATTAAGCGCAACAAAACATCGTTGCCAAGAACAAGGAGCTCCCCAAGAGCCTTCCTGTTAGCGAAGCAGCTAAAGCAGCCGCAAGGCGTGCTAGGCGAACTAAGCAAACAAATCTTGGGCGGGGTGTGCCGGTGGTTCCGGGCAACCCACACAGCGCCGAAAGTGAATTAATAAAGTAATGAGTAGGCGCAACCGAATTCAAACATTTACGGAGCCGCCTAATGAACTGTCCAGCCTCGATGAGCGAAATAGAGAACGACCAACGCCAAAACCGTAACGCAACAAACAAATCCCTTCGCGCCCCTAGCGACTGGGTGTTAGTGCAAGAAACTGCGCAACTGCTTTTAGATGAAAAAGTTTTTCACACCGTGCGCACAGGTGGCTTTGTTAACAATCGTTTTTATCGTTCGGTTAAATCCCCCGCCAAGTTTGATATGGGTGATGTTTTAGTAATGCTTTTAGAAAGTGATGGGAGCCCTGCTCTTCTCGCAGCACAAGCGAAATGCGAGCCAGGTGCAGCGGACGTAGTTGCCGATTTGATTCGTCGATGCGCCTATGAAGTAGCGTTTTACGCGCTTGAGCTTGAAGACCGCTGGGGAGAGTTACAAACGCTAATTGGAGAAGCAACGAAATGATTATTCAAAAATGTAATTCGAAATTTGTTGCAAAGCAGAAAGGATTTTCAAAGGAAGCTAAAGGTGTAACGCGGAAGGAAGCGCACGAAAAGTTGGCTAAATTATTTTTCGCGAGTAGAAAAATATGAGATGCCTAATGAAAAGGAATTGCACGGAAGAAGTGGAAGTAATCACGGAGGGCTTAAACAAAATGGACGAAGGAGTTGCTGGTTATTACAGGGATGTTAGGAAAAACGAAAACGGAAGGATTCACGTAGGGGTAATTTTTGAAGCCGCATCAGTTCGCACAGCAGAAAATCGCGCACGGATTTGGGCAAAGATCAAAGGCATTAAGGATGACGATTTAGTCGAACTTGAATTTTAATTGGAGAAATAGAAATGAATGCACCGGCAGAGATTACAACTATCTCATCTACAAATTTAATTATGCAAAGCGATGCATTTGATCGCGTCATGAACCTTGCAACCTTAATGGCTAGCGGTCGCGCAACTGTGCCCAAGCACTTGCAGGGAAATGCTGCAGATTGTGCTGCTGTGGTAATGCAGGCAATGCAATGGAATATGAACCCATTTGCTGTAGCGCAAAAAACTCACTTGGTTGGTGCTGTATTGGGATATGAGGCACAGCTAGTAAATGCTGTTATCACTTCGCTTGCTCCAACAAAGGACCGCTTGCACTACGAATGGTTTGGGGATTGGTCAAAAATTCTCGGAAAATTTAAAGATGTCGAAAGCAAAACCAAAAAGGATGATGACGGATTATTCAAAAAATATCGCGTTCCGAATTGGGATATATCAGCCGAGCAAGGGCTAGGCGTAAAAGTTTGGGCGACGATGAAGGGTGAGAATGAGCCGCGAGTGCTTGAACTTCTAATGACGCAGGCTCGCACTAGAAACAGCCCTCTGTGGGTAGACGACCCAAAGCAACAGCTCGCATATCTTGCACTTAAAAGGTGGTCTCGCCTTCATTGTCCTGACGTGATTCTTGGCGTGTACTCGCCGGATGAATTGGAAGAGCCGCTAACGGAAAAGGAAATTAATCCTGCTACTCCGACTGAGCCGCTAGAGCCAGAAAAATTGCCCGATTATCCAGCGGTACCTTTTGAAAACAGTTTTCCAAAATGGAAAGTTTCTGTAGAGACTGGGGTTAAGACTACCGACGAATGGATTGCGACACTCAGCAAAAAAGGAACGCTGACTGAAGAACAGCTTAAACGAATTAACGAAATTAAAGAGCCAATTAATGGCGAGGTGGTTTAAGTGGACGCACAAATTCTTGATCATTTAGAGCCTGGTACAGATGAGTGGCATTCGGAGCGCTTGGTTTCATTTTGCGCTAGCGAAGCGCCTGTGATGATGGCCGATGCCCCTTGGGAAACCAGAGACGGATTACTGCTGCGTAAAAAGACCGGCTTAGCAAAAGGCGTGAGTTACTTCACTCAACGCATATTTGACAATGGCCATCGCGTTGAAGCTTCTGCGCGGCCTTTTGCTGAGAAACTTATCGGTGACGATTTACACCAAAAGGTTTTCGTCCGCATGGTCGAAGGGATGCGTTTGCTCGCCTCTCTCGACGGCGTAACGCTACCGTTTTACGAAATCATTTGGGAGTGTAAGCAATATAACGCAGAACTCTATGCAATCGTTTCTTCGGGCGGCGAACTTGAAGGTAAACACTATTGGCAGCTTGAGCACCAAATGCTTGTTGTTGGCGATTGCCAATGCATTTTCGCGTGCTCAGATGGAACAGAAGCTCGCTATGCACAAATGGTTTACGAATCTCGTCCAGAGCGTCGCGCAAAATTAATCGCACATTGGCACCAGTTCGAAGCAGATCTTGCGGTCTATGTACTGCCGCCAGAAAGCGCGCCAAAAGCAATTGCAGAGCCAGTGGCAAGTCTTCCATCAATCACTTACAAAATTGATTTTACCAAAGGCATTGCAATCGATAGCAACCTTGAGCCATTCAAATTAGCTGCACAAGCGCTAGTTGAAAAATCTAAAGACGAGCTAGTTACAGATCAGGATTTTGCAAACGCTAAAGCGCGAGTAGATGCGTGCACTAAGGCTGAACAAAATATTGACTCCCTAATTGAGCGAGTGCTAGGCGACCTTGGAAATGTAAACACATTCAAAACCGACATGGAAAATATTCGCGGATGGATTCGCGAATCTCGTTTAAATCAAGAGAAGAAAATTAAAAATCGCAATGATACTCGCCGCGTTGAAATCGTAACGGACGGGAAAACCGCGCTCGAATTACACATCAATGCGATAAACGCAAAACTTGCGCCGATTAAATTGCCATTTATTGTTGCTGACTTCGCGGCAGCGATAAAAGGGAAAAGCAACTTTGAAAATATGATCTCTGCAGTAAACAACAAGCTTGCAGAGGCAAAGATTCAGGCTGATGCGCTATACACGAAAATGGATTCAAACATCACGCTTGTTAACGAGTTAGCGATTCAATATTTATTTTTATTCGCTGATCTTCAGTCGCTTTGTACGCATGAGCCCGAACCGCTGAGAGCCATTGTATTGCAGCGTATTGCGGACCATACAGCAGAGCAAAATCGTTTAGCCGAAGTGAAGCGTGTTGAAGATGAGCGAGTAGCGGCAGTGGAAAAGCAACGCTTAGCAGATCTGGAAACAAAACGCATCGCTGATGAAGCAGCAGAAGCATTGCGAATTTCCGAAGCTGCGAAAGTCGTAACGCAAGAAATTCCATCAATTGCAGAACTCCCATTCAAAGCTGAACAAGTTTTTGCTGGCGATGAATACGATCAAATGATGGGTGCTGCTGAGACAGTTACTCCGAAATTTGAGCAAGGCTTTAACACCGTATTTTCTTCGCCAGCTAAAAAGTCAGCAGCTCAACCTTTAGTTTCGCAAAAAACACAATACCAAATGGGAATGCTTGATGGGCTAGATTTAGCACTCGCAATTTTCATGAAGCACGGCGCAATGGGCTTTTCAAAAGCAATCGAAGATTTTATCGAGAGCGACGCAATTCCAGAATCGAAGGCAGCTTAATCATGGGCGACATAGCAGACATGATGCTTGATGGAACGATTTGCCAAGGCTGCGGTGATCACATTGGTGATGGCGACGGATTTCCAGTGTATTGCGGATCGTGCGATAACGAAATGGACTTCTTTCAACCGCAAAAACAGTCAGAGAAAGTTAGCTGCCCTCATTGCAAGAAAAAGGTAAAGGCAGCGGGTTTGACAATGCATATAAAAGCGGTGCATCCATTAAAGGCTGCGGAACAACTTTCATGAGTCACCCAAGATCACTTAGCGATTCAGATTTGGCAGAAATTCGAGCGTTGTTTCAAAGAAAGACTTTAGCGGCAGAAGAGTTAAAGATTATCAAGCAGAAGCAAATCGATTTACAGAAAGAGCTGCATGAATTGAGTGATGTAGCAATGGGCAAGGATTATAACGTATCGGAGCACGTTATTAGACTTATCCGGAAAGGCAAAACTTATAAACAGCATTACAAAAAATTAATAATTAACTAAGAGAATATAAAATGAATCTAGCAATAGTGTTCGATACGGAAACAACAGATATTGTGGACTGGAAAAAACCATCTGAGGCGGAGCACCAGCCTCACATAGTGCAACTTGCAGCGAACTTGGTCGATATAGATTCGCAAAAAGTAATTCAAAGCATGGATGTGATCATCAAGCCTGAAGGCTGGACTAGTAATAAGGAAGCCTTCGACAAACACGGCATCACTACTGAGTATGCACTAGATGTGGGCATACCGGAAAAGATGGCCGTCGAAATGTTTTTAGCTTTGTGGGCTGGCCGCACTCGCGTTGCACACAACACAACTTTTGATAATCGCATCATTCGAATTGCAACAAAACGCTATTGCAGCGATGAGGTTGTTGATGCCTGGCACACAGGCGATTACTTTTGCACGATGATCAACGCTCGCAAAGTTATGCCAATTTCAAAACCCCCAACGCTTAGCGAGGCTTATTTGCATTTCACCGGAAAAGATTTGCAAGACGCGCACACAGCGCTTGCTGATACAAATGCATGCATGGATATTTATTTTGCACTAACGAAAGTGGCAATCGCTGCGTAACTTTTTAAAAGTTATCCAAATTTTAATTAAGGGGAAGTGAGATGGCGATTTTAAATATAGAAGGTTTAGATAAGGCTGAGGTTTTGGCTGCTCTTTACAATGGATCGAAGAAGCAAGGGATGGGATTTTTAGATGCGCGCGGGCAGAAACAAATGTCTATGGCTGAGGCGAAGGCTCACTTACATCAGTCGCAATACTTTGACTATCTGCACGGTAGAGTTATGAAAATCGACCTGTCTACAGATGAGCTGGAAACAAGACTCTATAACCGCGATAACGGTGAAGGAGCGGCAGAGAAAATTATTTCCGAATTGCAATAATCTCAACGCGAACCGATTAGAAATAGTCGGCAGCTGGAAGCAAGTTAGCGAGACGCGAATGCCCACGGTTCGCTCGTCGTGGGACGGTAGTTAGCTTGCTTCCAGCTGTTACGCAACGGCAAGTTTAGTAGATCTCTTTTAGAGGATTTAAAAATGTCTGACGAAGTTAATGAATTTTTTGGCGAGTTAGGTGCAGGAGTATTTGAACAAAAACTCGTGCGCGCAATTTCGCAAACCGCCTTGGCTGTTATGCAAAATGAAAAAACTGGCGAAATCACGTTGAAGTTTAAGATTGCTCCAGTGAGTAGCAGCCAAGCTCGTGTTACTCATTCGATCATCACAAAAGCTCCAACTTTAAACGGTGAAACATCCGAAAAGAACGTCACCAACACAATTATGTATGTTGGCACTAAAGGAAAGATGAGCGTCTTTCCTGAAAACCAATTGCAAATGTTTTCTAAATCCGGCGAAACAACAGCCACCAACCAAGGTTAATAAAGATGGACGCTTCAGCCATTAAGCAATTGCAGGAATCACAATCGATAGAAAACGCTAACAAAGAAATTCCGGGTGACTTAAATCATCAGTTAATAGCGCTTCCTGAAGATTTCAAGTTACACAACCTTGAAGGCTACCACGCTGTACGCTTTCGCTTTCGTGGTGCTTTTAGCACAACCAGCATTGATGCATTTGCAGGCTACGCCCGCGAAGTCATAACTCAACAATCGCCTTGCTTTATTGATGCCAAAGCAATGAACGCAAAATTGATTTTTAATTTTACTGACAAAGGGCATTGCGACAACACCGGCTTCGTAGCGCTGGAAAAAACTGCAGCTTACGTTGCCTTGCTAAAAATAGCTGGCGCACGCAGCACACAAAAAGAAATCGCTGAGTTTATTGAAGACTGGCGCAACTGCCTTGTTGCCAGAAGCGAGCCGACGGCTGAAAACCCTGCCGGTGAAATTATCCCTATCGTTCGCGTAATTGGTGCAATTAGGAAAATCAGCATTGAAGCAATTGCAAAAAGCGAATCTGAAGTTCGAAATTTTGGCGCGACTCAAGCATCAATGGAAAGTATTGATGTTAAAAGCGCCGATATGCCGCCCGCATTTCTGTCGTTTACTTGCGAGCCATATAGCGGCCTGCCAATAAGAACATTTGATTTACGTTTAAGTGTTATCACTGACCGTGCACCTGCATTAATTTTGCGAATAGTTCGCGAAGAACAAGTTAGTGAAGAAATGGCTAAAGAATTTAAGGCAATTATTGAAACAAAAGTCAGTGATATAACGCCAGAAATTAATACGTTTATCGGAAAGTTTTCAGCTTAATTAACACGCCCCCTTCTAGCGAGGGGGCACCCCGAACGGCTCTGTTTTTCAACCGTAGTGGTCGCGACCAAATGAGCGAATAACCGGGTGCAGAGTCTTTCGGAGTGTGAAATAGAAAATGGTTGAATTCGGAATGATCATGAAAAAGCTTTGGGCGGTACTGGATTGCATTTCAAACGTTGTTATTATTTTGTTCTTCGTGATCTGCGTTATTGGCTGGATGACAGATGTTCCTGACACTGCAATTTACGTTAGCAGTAGCAGCAAAAAGTAAAAAAGCCGCCCCTCTTTCCTTGTGGTTGCGGCTCCGGATGTCGCCCCTCTACTTGCTCGACATGGGACCATTATTAAGAAAATCACTGTTAACCGATAGTGGCTATTTTCGATTTAACTTGTAGGAAATGTCTCACAATGAAAACGTTGTACGAAATCTTGGGCACAAAGCCAGATGCCTCTCAGGCAGAAATAAAAGCTGCATTTCGCTCGCTTGCACAAAAGCATCACCCAGATCGTGAGGGCGGCAGCATTGAAGCATTTCAAGAAATCAATGCAGCCTATGAAGTGCTGAGCGATGAAGTGCGCCGGAAACGTTACGACAAAACCGGCTCAACAAGCGAAGGGCCTAGCTTGGATACAGTTGCAACCTCAGTTATCACGGAGATTTTCGCTTCTATTATTGAAAACGAAAGTTTCTATGGCGACATAATTGTTGAAGCAAAGAAGAGTGTAACCGAGGATCTTTCGAGAATTAAGGCATTTGTCAAAGCGCAAAACAAAAAGCTCGTAAAGCTAACTAAGCTTTGCAACAGAGTTAAAGCCTCCGGAGAAAATTTGTTTGCAATGGTTTTAGAAAGTAAATTAAAAAATATTGCTGATGGTATTGCTGATGCGGAATTCAAAGCATCTGTGTTGGATAAAGCGTTTGAATTGCTTGCTACGCACAACGATGAGTCGCCAACGAAGCCGGAAATAGCAATGCATAAATTTAATCAAGGTTTCATAAATGAATCAATGTTCGAAGAATTAATAAAGAGAGGTAGATTTTGATTAACCAATTAAATTTAGAAAAGTGGTCGCAAGTACTACTTGATGATTTATTAAAGTGGGGCTTGGAGCACACAGGATTTGAGCCTTCTGTAAGTGGCTTTCATCGCGCATTTGATGAAGTTAAATCATATGTATTACGGCTTGAGTCATCACTAGTAGACGCTGCGAATAAGTGTGCAGAGCTGCAAGAGAAATTGGAAAGCGCTGAATTGTCCGCAAGTGGATATAAACGCTTATGCGAGAGCGTTCAGCAATCCGAAACAAAATTAATGCTAGAAAATATCGAGCTTAAATCAAAGCTATCCGAGCTTGATAATCAATTTAACAGTGCGCGTATCGCTTACATAGAATTAACAAATACTGTGTCGTTTGCTGATAATGGCGAGGCGGCTTATGTTGCTGACCTCGATTTAATGAATAAATTTGATTCTATTTTTGACGCCCGCCCAATACCCGCACAGCAATCACCAGCAATGGTGGTGGTGCCTGAAGGTTGGCGCGAAGCAATGCAGGAATTCTGTGATCGCTGTGACCGCGGCGAAATACGCAGTATCTATACGTACAATAAGTTCAAGGCGCTACTATCCGCCCCTACTCCGCCAAGTGCTGAGCCAGTCAAAAATTATTGCGCTCTGAATACAATTACCGATGATCAGGTGCAGAAAGTAATACGAGCATTTTGGCGGCGCATTTATCCATATCGCAACGATTACGGTATAGAGCTACCCAATCCAATGCCGGTTGAATTTATGTCATTTATGGCTACTGCGCTGTCATGGATTGATAACCATCATATCGACTACAAGGCTCAGAGTGACGAGCTTCTGGCTACGCTGAAATATCATCAAGAGCAAACAAGGCCAATACAGCGAACCATTGACGCAATCGCCAAGTGCGAGGCGCAATCGTGAGCGCACTAGAAAATATTGTTACTGGCGAAATTGCGGAATTGGAGAATTTCTTTCCACCAATGGCCACAGATTTAGTTGATGGATTGATTGGGCAATATCGCGCTGTTAAAGCCAAAATTGAATCGCTGCACAGCTCGTTTCATCAAAACGAATTATCCGGAGTGATGACATATTTTTTCTCGGGCAATGTTGGGCGTCACGACCGCATTCCATCATTGACAGACGTATTCAAATTGCCTGGCGCGATAGCGTCACTGAATAGCGAATACTGGTCTCGCGCACTGGATATGACCGACGTTTACGATGCAATGCCACAGAAGCGCCGCGATGAATGGAACGAGCAAATTCGCGAACACAAAGCGCCCGACTTTGAAGAGGCAACCGTGCGCGCAACGCTAGAAGACCTTATGACGGCGAGATCAAGATTTTTTGCTGAGCGCGTGGATGGAATTTTTCGCTCGCTGAGTCGAGAGCATGTGACGAACTGCCCCGAAGGATTCAGTAAACGCATGATTATGTACGCACTCGACAGTTATGGCTCTTACAACTCAAGTCAATGCGGCCATCTGTCGGACCTTAGAAACGTCATAGGAAAGTTTATGGGAAGAGAACCAGTGAGCTGGGGTAGCTCGGGGGCGATTGTAAAAGCTGGGCTGCGTAACCGTGGGCAATGGACAACGATCGACGGCGGAGCATTGAGAATACGTGTCTATCTGAAGGGCACAGCTCACCTAGAGGTGCATCCAGAAATGGCGTGGCGATTGAACGGCGTACTCGCGAGCATCTACCCAAATGCTATTCCAACTTCCTTTAGAACAAAACCGCAAAAGAAATTAAAAGACTTTGTGTTAATGGATCATATTCTTCCGCAAGCAGTGCGTGACTCACTAACTGATATGCGACAAGCAAGACGCCGCATTAAACCAGATTGGCCAGAGCGTTTCGAACAAGTTCCAAACGCATTGGAGTTTGATCGCTATGGCGGTGATCGGAATTTAAGATCGGCAGCGGTTGCCGTGTTGGAAGCAATCGGCGGATCGATGCAAAAAGGAGGTTACATTCAATTCGATTATGACGCTCGCGAAATTATCGACGAGATTGTTTGTTCTGGAAGAATTCCTGATCACAAGTCACATCAGTTTTACCCAACACCTGAAAAACTCGCGCGAATTGCTGTGGAAATGGCAAGTGAAGGCGCTACCGATTCCATGAATTGGCTTGAGCCAAGTGCCGGAACTGGCAGCATTGCTGATTTAATTCCAGAAAACGCCTTTTTGCAGTGCTACGAAATAAACCAGCTTCACTGCAAGATTCTAGAGGCCAAGGGTTTCAAAGCGGCCGGTCCACGAGCTGTGAAATGTTTAGATTTTTTAAAACTGGCTAGCAACTATCGTGGCGGAGGTTATGACCGCATCGTTATGAATCCACCCTATAGCGAAGGTCGATGGAAAGCGCACACCGAAGCTGCCGCAGCTTTAATTGCTAAACATGGAGTTATTGTTGCGATCCTTCCAACTTCAGCGAAAGAAAATCTTACGCTCACGGGTAACTGGAAAATGGAATGGTCGCGCAATTTCTACAACGAATTTAGCGGAACTTCTATTTCAGTAGTGATGCTTAAAGCCACAAAAATCTAAATAGCTAAATAAGATTATCGAGCAAATAAAATGTTCAAATTTATAAAACGATTCTTCTGCGATCACAGATTTTTACTCGCAAGAAAATGCACGAAGGAAGAAACAAAACGTCACGATGGCGCTGAACATGTTTACAAATGCAGCAAGTGCGGAACGAAAGATTATCGTCGGTTTTATCAGAGTGGAGAGTGAGGTGAAGGTTTTCACATGCAACTATTTCAATGGCCACTGGCCTGTTGGCGTCGCCGCAGTAGTCGTAGCCGCAAGCGCGCAGGATGCTAAGTCAAAACTTGAAGATGAGCTTTTTTTATCTGGACTTGGCGTTCAGAAAATTGAAATTGAAAACATAAAGTTACTAAAAACTGATAAAGCCAAGGCAATTATATTGGCAGATGGTAATTATTAACCACACCACATAAATAGCGAGCGAAGAAATGAAAGTAAGTGTTGATGTTACGTTGAGGCCATTTACCGTTCCAAACTTTGTTCTTATAGAAGAAAAGGAAAGGCCGCGCAGCGAGGGTTTTGTCGAGCCTCAAAAGTTTGCACTTGGCGATCTTTCTTCCGAAACACTGGAAAAACTATGCGAAGAGTTCACCGACAGTGTTTTTAAAAAGGCCGGAAAAAATAGACCACCTCAAGAGGCGAAATGAGATGAGCGAACAACTAAGTGCTGAATTGATTGCGAAAAGTCGAACGGAGTTTCAGGAAGCGATTTTTGCTGCGCGTAAACATTTGCACCACAACCGGCGCGCAATGTTCTTGCGGAACAGTGATGGCAGTTATTCGTATCCTGGTATTCAAGATAAATGGGAAGGTTGGATTTTTCGTCACCAAACGATTTGCGTTGAGCTTCGCGACGCTGAACGCTACCGAAAGCTACGGCGCTGGATGTCTTCAAATGTCAAAGAAGTATGGGCGCGCGTGGAGGAATTGGGAGCTATTGCCGCCAATGTTTGCTGGGATGAAATGGATGCCTCCCTTGATGAGCTGCCAGAGTGTAATGTCGGGCTTTGCTCTGTTGCTGAGATCGGGAGAGCGATGAAATGAGCACAAAATTGCAGGCAATAGGCGATTATCGCAAGACGCGTTTTATTAAACCGCCTGACCTAAGAACGATTAAAAAATGGTGCGAAAACAAGCAAATTCCTTCAAAGCAAATCGGCGGGAAATGGTTTGTAGAAGTTGATGAAAACTTTGAAGAATCTGCAAATCCATTTTCTCTCGTTGCGAAAAATGTTGCGCTAACCGGCAATAAAAAAGTTGATGATTTAGTCAGACACGCTTTAGGTAGATGAGATGGCACCACGCAGGCGCAAAGAAGGAAACGCGGGATTCCCTGATAATTTGTATCAGAATGGAAATAGCTTTCAATATCGGAACCCGCAGAGCGGAAAAGTTAGCTCAATGGGTACCGACAAAGCTGCAGCTTTCATGGCAGCGCGAAAGCTCAATGCAATACTGATTAAAAAAACGGATCTAGTGCGTAAAGTCCTCGGGGAAAAAAGCGAAACCTGGGTGCACCTGGTGCAACGCTACATCAAAGAACGCCAAGCTAGCGAGGGGAAAAAAGCTAGCACTGTGCGCGAGGAAAATTACCGGCTTACACATATCAGTGATGCACTCGGTCACATTGCGCTAGAGAGCACCACGCAGCGTTTAATTTCAGACTGGCTAAGCGATAACTTCACCGCTAACCCGTACACAAAGCACCGCGGCACTTTGATTAAGGTAATGGCTTTTGGTATTGCCAAAGGCATGTTTGCAGACGGAACCACAAACCTCGCAGAATCAACACTGCCAGAGCGCGAAGGCGATAAGGTGCGGCAAGTCCTAACGTTCGAGCATTACGGCGCAATCCACGAAGCTGCGGACGATTGGCTAAAGGTTGCGATGGATTACGGACTAATCACCTTACAACGAAATTCGGACAACGTTAACGCGCGCTATTCAGATATTCACGATGACGAGCTCCGAGTTATCCAGGCTAAAACCGAACGCCACGGAGAGCGCGCATTTTTGCGAATTAAAATCGGTACCGACTTGGCGAACGTCATTACCGCATCACGTAAAGTGCAGCCGGTTTGCCCATTTATTATTCATCGCATCCCGGATCGGAAAATTCCATTCGAAGGACAAGAGCACTGGGCTCAAGTTAGAAATCAATTCCTAACAAAAGCATTCAACAGGGCTCGCGATAAAACCGGTTTATTTAACGATTATGGAAAAGGTGAGGCTCCGACCTATCACGAAATTCGCGTGCTTGGTGGTGCAATGTATTTGCGACAAGGATATTCAAAGGAATACGTTAATTTATTAATGGGCCACACAACACAACGAATGACTGATCAATACACCGATCAGCAAGACAACTGGACTAAATGCGCAGCCGAATTAAAACTAAGGTGAAATGAATTATGAGTGATGAATATAGTTACATTGAAGACCTTGCAGGTAATGCCTCAAAGGGCGAATGGATTGCCGTCGGCGACTGGGTTGAAACCGATGACGATGAAGAGCTTGATCCTTGTCAGTGTGACCTATCGAGCTTTGGACAAAGATTTGAAGAAGAGGACAAGGATCACAACAAAAAAACGTTTAGCAACGCCGCGTACATTGCAGCTGCGCAACCAGCAAACGTTGTCGAAATGGTTAAGGAAATTAGGCGATTGAGAAAACTCTTAGAAAAAGTTAAGGGCGTAATGTCTGCGGTAAGTCTCGCTTAGCGCGCAACTGTATATTCACAAAATATTCACAAAGTTTTCACAGAGCAAAAAAAACGGCCTGCACATTTCTGTGTAAGCCGTTGAATACTAAGGAATTGGTTGGTAGGACTAGTCAGGCTCGAACTGACGACATCTACCATGTCATGATAGCGCTCTAACCAACTGAGCTATAGTCCTAGAAGGCGCGCACTTTACCAAGCAAATGCTTATTCAACAAGAGGTTTAGCAAAATTAGTCCGCAACTCTTTGGCTCTCATTGCATTTCGAATCATGCAAGTCGGCACTACAATTACCGTGGTCAAAAACATTAGCGCAAGCCACATCAATAAAGTCGACTTTATATCAAATAGTGTTTTCTTTACTAAAATAGTATTGGTGACAGGAATGTACAATTGATCCCGAATACCTACAGATTCTATACTTAACTGGCGATAAATACGGTCTGAAACACCAAAAAAAAGTGTAATTTGATCCAACACCTGGGGTATATCAGCTTTAACTTTAGCTAAATACTGCTCATCACTAGAGGATAGTTTTCCACCTGCCGCAAAGTTTTTCTGCAAGGCCGAAAGCATTAGCTGTGCTTCTGAGATTTCGCTTTCAGTACCTGCAATGGTAGAGGCTAAAACTAACCTCTTATCATTTAATTGTTGCTTATATTTTTCTTTCGAAGCATCGCCCGACATGCTCACAAGCTTATCAAGCATATCCCCATTTAGTTGAGGAGCCACCATAGTTGCACCTTCGGTTTTATTTTCACCACCTTGACCGGAGGGAATTCGTTCGTACAGCAAATATGAATTATAAACTTCTTGAATCGCAGCCGATTGACGCTGCAAAGAAGCCAATGATATTTTTAGCTTCATAATTTTATCTTCATAATAAAAGCTGGTTGAACGACTATTATTACTTAGCCCAAGCAATCGAACTGGCGCTAAAAGACTATTAATTACATAATTATTAAAATCCTCTACCGCATAAGACAAATCTATTAATTTCATCCTTGAGATCGGGTCTACAACAGATTGAGATCCTTCAAATGCTGACATCGCATTAATATTTTTCCTGAGCAGAGCTAACTTTTCATTCAATAAATCACCCGCCACCAAACCATCAGTATTTTTAATTAAATCTGCATTTAAAGAACCAACTGAGGCAAGCTGAACATTTATGTCCAAAACACCTTTCTCTTTCATAGCCCGCTCAGCCCAGATAGCAGGAATATCATTCAATAACTTATTGGCAACGTCATGTGGTAATTCCTTTTTATCCAACTTTAAGCTAATTAGTGCCTCACCACTCGTCACTTGATCAAGTTCCTCTTCCATACGTTTTTGCAAATCAGATAACTGATCCGCAGATAATTTTTTATCCGCCATCAATTTTCCATATTTTAAAATAATGATGGGATAAGTTGGCGCATAGGGCATTGCAGATAAACCGCTCTGCAAATCAGAAATAGTTAAACCAAAATCAGATAATTTATTACGCTCAAATGCAACCTGCACCACAGCAGGAGCTACAATATCGCTATACGCAAATTTAGCTCCACTAGGAAACTCAAGCTTTTGTGCCTTAGGGAAAGTTAAGCGGATGGGCTTACTGTAGCTTGCCTCATTAACGACCAACACAATCTGAAGAGCTTTAAAGGTACCAAAGGCTATAGACACAAGAAGAGCAGAAAGAAACCAAACTTTCCACGTTTTGATAAATGATTGGAATAATTGCAAAAGATCAATCTCATCATTTGAAGTAACTGAATTTTCAATTGAAACCTGAGACTGACGAAATTGATGAGGCTGTATCAAAACATATCTCCATAATCTATCAATGTAAAATGAGTAAAGTTAGCAGCATAAACAAAAGTAACTTAAGATTCATCAAAATACAGACTAGGCTCACAAAATCACCTCAAACATACACTTAATGATAATTCAAGCGCCATAAGTGTTACAATTTTGTACAACCATAAAAATTTAAGTGTGTAGAAGCTTAAGTTGGTATCAACATGAGTTAAAATAAACGAAAATGAAACAACAGTTCAAGTTGCCTTATAAAAAATTCCCGTAATTAATTAATAAAGGATCTACAGAAAAGGTAAACTTTATGCTCCCCTCGCTTTTCGAATCTTCGCGCGCCACGAAACGTTTGTTTTCTTTGCTCTTCGATACATTTGCTATCATCTGCGCTTTTTATTTTGCAAGCTGCATGAGGCTTGGCACACTAACCCCCCCGCTTGGCTTCAATGAATTACTGATGATAATTATCACAGCAGTTCTTAGTCTTACTATTTTTATTCGCATGGGTATGTACCGGGCCATTTTGCGCTATATGTCTACGCAAGCTATGGTAACCATTGTCGTATGTGTATGTGCCTCAGGCCTAATACTGACAGCAGCTAGCTTTTTTACTCTTTCCGTTATACCCCGCTCAGTACCTTTTATCTTTACACTACTACTACTTCTTTTTATTGGAACCCCTAGACTACTTGTCCGCAGTATTGTGCTGATGCTGAATAACCAAACTTATGATAACAAAGAGATCGTAGCAATCTACGGTGCTGGCTACACAGGTCATCAACTTGCTTTAGCATTGAACGCTAGTAGTTACAAAGTAGTGGCATTTATTGACGACAATAAGCGCATACATGGCAAAACTATCGCAGGAGTAAAAATTTATTCTCCGTCAAAAATTAACAACTTAAAAATAGAAAAAAAAATATCTAAAGTATTACTCGCGTTAGGCAATGCTACGCACTCACGTAGAGCAAGCATAATTAAAATGCTTGAACCTCACGCTATATCGGTTCAAACAATACCCGCCGTGGCAGACATCTTGAGCGGGAAAACTCGAATAGAACAAATACGCGATGTGGAAATTGAAGATTTATTAGGTCGCGACCCCGTACAAGCGAATCCGGCACTTTTACATGCCTGCATCAAGAATAAAGTGGTAATGGTTACTGGCGCAGGAGGCTCAATAGGCAGCGAACTTTGTCGCCAAATAATTAAACAATCACCGCAGTCAATCATTCTTTTTGAACTAAACGAATATAGCCTGTACTCAATTGAAAAAGAACTACAGACGGAACTTTCAAAAAATGGCAATACTCATATTGAATTAATTAGCTTGTTAGGCTCGGTGCAAAATGAAGAACGATTAACTAGTATTATGACCACTTTTAACGTGCAAACAATTTACCACGCTGCAGCCTACAAACATGTTCCTTTAGTTGAGCATAATATTGTTGAAGGTGTAAAAAATAATGTCTTCGGTACTTGGAGTTGTGCAGAAGCAGCAATTAAGGCAAATGTTGAATCTTTCGTTTTAATCTCAACCGATAAAGCTGTTCGCCCAACCAACATTATGGGTGCCTCAAAACGCATGGCTGAATTGGTACTGCAAGGTTTAGCACAACGCCAAAACAAAACTCGCTTTACCATGGTGCGCTTTGGCAATGTATTAGGCTCGTCTGGCTCAGTGGTCCCATTATTTCGCCAGCAAATTAAAGAGGGCGGTCCTATAACAGTAACCCATCCCGATATTATTCGATACTTTATGACGATTCCTGAAGCCGCAGAGCTAGTGGTTCAAGCAGGCTCAATGGGCAAAGGTGGTGATGTGTTTGTATTGGATATGGGGGAACCAGTAAAAATTGTTGATCTTGCAAAACGCATGATTCATTTATCGGGCTTAGAAATCAAAGATGATAATCACTTATCCGGTGATATAGCAATTCAATATACCGGCTTGCGCCCAGGAGAAAAATTATTTGAAGAATTATTAATTGGTGACAATGTGTCTGGAACGGAGCATCCAAGGATTATGCGCGCAGAAGAACAATTCTTACACTGGCCAGAAATGGAAATAATATTGAATCAAATCCACATCGCTACACATCATTATAAATGCGACACACTTAAAGAATTACTGTTAAATGCACCTACAGAATATACCTCCTTAGAAAAATTAGGGGATTATGTTTGGTTGAAAAAGCAGGAGTCCGGAAAGTTACGTTTAGTTTAATTCCAATGAAGAGCGCAGAAACAAATCTCAAACCTAAAGATTTGCGTTACAACTAAGCTGTAACATCGATGGAGTTGCAATTTATTTTTGTGACTGTTTTATAAACCCTCAACATTGTTAACTACAATCGCTGCAGTTAAAACTAAAACTAAAATTAAAAAGCAGTTGATGCCAGGCTAAAATCCAATTGTTTTCGTCATTGTATTGACACCCCCCTTTTAGAATAGAGGAGCGTATAATATATATGTTCAGAGACAGTGCGTTTGTTCTCATCAAATAATCAACATTTGGGCTTGGGTCACTGGATATGAATAGACCGTGCGAAACGTTGTTTATTTACATCTACCAAAACGCCGTGATCCACCATAATTTAATCAAAAATGGAGTATACGATTTTGAAAAAAATAGCATTTATTTGTATGTTAGCAATTATGCTGAGTGCTTGTGGTGGGGGCAGTAAAAATAACAATTATGATTATAGCTCCGTCCCTGGAAATATCTCAAGCTCCGCCCCTGAAAGCGTTAGAAGCTCCTTCCCTGCAAGCATTTCAAACTCCTCAAGCTCTGAACCCAGCTACACACTAATCGGTCAAATAGCAGGAGTAGACAGACTCGCAGGTATTGCATTAGATGATAAAACTTTTATTTTGTCGGGGGGAAACTCTCAAACCTGTTGCATGGGGAATTTTGCAACAAGTAACCAAATAACAATTTATTCGATTGACGAATCCAAGACACTTAACATCGTCACTACAACCCAAATGAAAGTTAGTAGAGGTGAACATAATCTTACCCAATTACCTTCAGGTAACGTGTTTATCCAGGGTGGTTTTAATGAGGCACGTGGCAACATCACTGACCCTGGTTATTATAACGACGATTTAAGAGAGCTGGAAATTTTTAATAAATCAACAAATACGACAGCTTTAATTGGAAATTTACCTTCAAAAAGATTTGCAAACCAAAACATAGTGGATGGCAATGGCAACATCGTTATGCTCGGTGGCTCAAGCACAACTAAATTTGGTGACATTTACAATGAACAAAATGCAGAGCTAGCAAAAACAGCCGGTGAAATGAAAGATTATCGAGCATATTTTTCCATTGAAAAACTAAGCGACGGTAGGTTTTTACTAATTGGTGGACTTGATGAAACCCAAAACAAAGAACTAAGCAGCATGGAGATTTATGATCCAGCAAATCAAACTTTCAGGGAAGCACCAATATCTTTATTAACACCAAGATTCAAACAGCGCACGCTGACATTATCTGATGGAAGTATATTAGTTGTTGGTGGAATCTCTAACAATACTTACAACCATACAGTCGAAATAATTAATCCTAATGATTGGTCAGTAAAAAGTTTAACGGTTTCTTACGATACTAATGATTCAACAATACCTGCTGACGGGGAACTTCGCTACTATCAAGATAGCGCAATCGCAATGAGCCAGCTTTCCACCAACTATATTCTTATTTTAGGATTAAAAGATTCCTTATTATTAGATTTAGACAAACAAACTCTAGCACCGATTTCAGAACCCATTGATTACGTAAACAATGGCCCCTATTACCATCGAGAGGCATTTAAGTTAAGTAGCAACAAATTGATAATTACCGGTGGTAGAGGCTTAACCATGTATAGCTCAACCAGCATGCTTTTATTTGAGTAAATCATCGCCCCATTAAAACTCAAAAGAAATGTTTTTTGGTCAGCGAAACCAGACACTTCTTTTGAGAATTTTAAAAATGAATCGGCGCAACCTTAAAGTTATTAAACCATCTTTCATCAAAAATGATGCTTAATAAAACAGCGCATAATTATCGAATTCCGCCAGTTCTTAGGGTAATCTTGGCGCTACTATCAAATCCGATTTTTTGCCGTCATGATACGAACAATCCTTTTAGGATGATCAGCTCTTAAAGTTGGGGCATTTGTACGAAGGAAAACAACACTATGCTTCAATAATTTCTATTTTTCAGTCCATCTTGCGAAGCGCACCAGTCTCATAATCTGTAAAAAGAAGACTCTTCCCGTCAGCTATAAGATTCGCTGTAGACCTAAAACCATTGCCACTTTCTGCGGGATTAGTCACTGCCCCACTAGCTTAAACAAAATACCTGTCTTTTTAGAGCCTAGGCCCTATCGGATTTTGCTGATTTGGTGAAATGATACTGACCCCGTATGAAGTACGTACAAGCTACTACCATCAGATGTGATACCCCATAGTCTACCGAACCGAGCTGCTTGACCGAAGTCTTCGTAGGAATTAAAAAAACTTGGCGGGAAATTTGGATTTCCAGCTAAGGTAGTAACTTCACCTGTTGCTATCGCGATTTTGCGAACCGTCGCATTACCAGAATCCGCTACATATAAATTAGTACCATCTGTGGTGATACCCTTGGGGAAATTAAACCTGGCCACCGCACCTGTTCCATCGTCACTACCAGAAGCCCCCACACCACCAGCAATAGTTGATACTACTCCTGTCGCAATGACCACCTTACGAATAACGTGATTGCCACTATCCGCAACATACAGATTGACTCCATCTGTTGTCATACTACCTATTTCGGAAAAGCGTGCTTCTGCACGTTTGCCATCCGCATTACCAGCTGTATCAACTTTCCCGGCAAGAGTCCAGACGCGCCCCGTTGCAATAACAATTTTACGAATTGTATAAGAATCGGCCACATAGAGATTTGACCCATCATTGGTGATTGCTGTCGGCGAATTAAACCGCACAACATCCCCGATACCATCTATAAATCCTGGAGTGCCGCAAGCACCAAAAAACTTCTCTGTTTCACCATAGAAACTTCCAAAACGTTTTACATGGGTTGAACCCCAAGTACATCCTCGGTTTGGTTGTGACACATAAAGGAATTCAGCAGCTGCGGTGATACCACCGATAGTGTAACTCGCATCAAGATTGGTGTAGTGCACACCATTGCCGCCAAAACTTCCAAGCCAAGAATTATAACCGGTTGAAAGATCAATCTTAGCTAAATGCGCACCACGTGTATTATCGTATACATAGAGATTGGTGCCATCAGTAGTGATGTCTGTATAGTAATTACCTGGTGGATGCCCCGATCCACCCGCGTATAGTTGTATCACTTTAGTCGTTATATTGGATCTATATATATTTTGACCGCCAGCTAGTAAGAGATTCACTCCATCTGTGCCAATCACTTTAAAAACACCACTCGCCAAATAGGTAGTCACCGCTCCAGTACCGATTGCAATTACACGGACTTTTTCATTTAGAGTATCGGCCACATAAAGACTTACACCGTCGGTTACAATCCCTTCCGGATAGTTAAAGCGCGCCTCACTTCCTGCTCCATCAGCATAACCTGCAATAGTGGCTTGACCGGCAATTGTTGATACCTCACCAGTACCAATCACAACCTTGCGAATTGTTGAGTTAGCGGTATCTGTAACATAAAGGTTTGCCCCCTCGGCAACTATTCCACCAGGAAGATTAAAACTTACGCCTTCGCCTATACCATCCACAGCCCCTGCTGTTCCTGCGTTTCCCGCAAATGTTGTCACTTCGAGAGTAGCTATAACAATTTTACGGACGGTGTGATTGTTGGTGTCCGCAACATAAAGATTAGTACCGTCAGTAGTTATGGAGGTCGGATAATAAAAACGTGCTATTGCCCCAACACCATCAGCACTCCCATTTGCTCCAGCCACACCAGCAAAGGTACTGACTACGCCAGTGGCTATAATGATTTTGCGGATGGTGCTATTGCCAGTATCTGCGACATAAAGATTGGTGCC
>JANPKH010000096.1:0-11304 GCA_031425935.1 Gammaproteobacteria bacterium
CACTAAAAAAATGCTTGTCTTTAATTGATTCACAATCAAAAGCAAAATCTGCCATTAAAACTACAAAAGATGATTTAGATAAGTTGGTATTCAAAAAAATACCAAACATTTCAGAGTCTGAACTGAAAGATCTAGTTGTAAATGCAAAGTGGTTTCATCACATAGAAAAAGAAGTTGTTCAAGAGATTGAGCGTATGGCGCATCAATTAGCTGGCCGCGTAACAATATTGGAAGAACGCTATTCAGAAACTTTGAATGAATTAAATAAGGAGTTAAAAAATTATAGCAGTCTTGTTGAAAACCACCTTAAAAAAATGGGAGTTTCTTGCAAAACGGAAGCAATGCATCAGCTCATTACAGGTAAAAAAAGACTGGCTGGATTTGATGGCAAATGGAATAAAATCAAAATGGAAAAAGATTCCAGTCTTAAGGCTCGTATTGGTTGGCAAGCTTTAACCACAAATGAATATTTAGAATTTGGATCATTTCATCTAGTTACAGGAACTGATTTTTTTAATGGTCGGGTTAATTGGTCTACGTGCCATTTTGTTGATGAGTGGCGATTTAATCAAGATAGAAATATTCAACTTAAAGAGGGGGATGTATTATTAACAAAAGATGGAACAATTGGTAAGGTTGGGTATGTAGATAAATTAGAGTTCCCAGCTACGCTTAATAGCGGGGTTTTTGTTATTAGGCCAGTTGGTGATGCCTTCAATCCATTGTTTTTATATTACATTTTAAGCTCAAGGGTTTTTGATGATTTTCTTTCAAAAATTACAGCTGGTTCAACCATTATTCACTTATATCAAAAAGATTTTGTTACGTTTGAGTTCGATGCACCTGAATTGGACGAGCAAGAGAAAATTGCAGGTGTATTACAAGATCTGGATGTTGAGATAAGCTACTTAGAAAAACGACTGCTGAAAGCTAGAGGCATAAAACAAGGCATGATGCAGGAGTTACTGACTGGAAGGACGCGTTTAAGATGACAACTGTTGGCCAGAAAGAAAAAGCAACCCAAGCCAGAATTGTAAAATTGTTTTGCAATCAGCTTGGTTATACCTATTTAGGCAATTGGCATGATAAGGAGCGTGATGGCAGCATTGAATATGATTTGCTCTCTGAATGGCTAACTAAGCGGGGAGTAAACGAAGCACTTATAAAACGGGTATTTCGAGATCTGGATAGTGCATCGGCGCTTGGTGATGGTAAAAATCTATATGACGCTAACAAAGATGTTTATAGTTTGCTGCGCTATGGTGTTAAAGCCAAAGATGGTGTCGGTGATCAAAACCAAAATATCTGGTTAATTGATTGGAAAAATCCACATAACAATGATTTTGCTATTGCCGAAGAGGTAACAGTAAGAGGTGAAAATAAAAAACGGCCTGATTTGGTTCTTTATGTTAATGGAATCGCGCTCGGAGTTATCGAGCTTAAGCGTTCCAGCGTTTCTGTCGGTGAAGGAATTCGTCAAAATTTAGACAATCAGAAAAAATCTTTTATCCGTAATTTCTTTACGACTATGCAATTGATAATGGCTGGTAACGATACGGAAGGCCTACGTTATGGAACAATTGAAACCTCTGAAAAACATTATTATCAATGGAAAGAAAGTATTGAAAATCCCTTTGGGAATTTACTCGATTTTCATATTAGCTGCATGTGCAATAAAGAGCGCTTATTAGAAATTGTTCATAATTTTATAGTTTTTGATGCGGGCACAAAGAAGACTTGCCGCCATAATCAATATTTTGGAATCAAAGCTGCACAGGAATATGTGGGACGTAGGGAGGGCGGAATTATTTGGCACACTCAAGGTTCAGGTAAAAGCCTGACCATGGTATGGCTTGCCAAATGGATTCGCGAAAATGTTAAAGACGCTAGGATTGTCGTTATCACAGATAGGTCAGAGCTAGATGAGCAAATTGAAAAAGTATTCACAGGCGTTAGTGAAAAAATATATCGCACAAAAAGTGGCTCCGATCTTATCACTACGCTTAATCAAACAACGCCATGGTTAATTTGTTCTCTAATACATAAATTTGGTAGGTTATCTGAAGGAGATGATGATAGCTCCTTGCAAGACCAAGCCACCGAAGATTTTATTAAGCAACTCATGTCTGAGTTGCCAACGGACTTTAAAGCCAAAGGCAATATATTTGTGTTTGTTGATGAATGCCATCGAACACACTCTGGCAAGCTTCATGAGGCGATGACGAGCATAATGCCAGACGCGCTCTTTGTTGGCTTCACTGGTACGCCGTTGTTAAAAGCCGAGAAGAAAAAAAGCATCGAAGTCTTTGGTGGTTTTATTCACACCTATAAATTTGATGAGGCTGTTGCCGATGGTGTTGTGCTTGATCTTAGGTATGAAGCAAGAGATATAGACCAATATATAGCTTCGCAGAAAAAAGTAGATCAATGGTTTGACCTTAAGACCAAAGGTTTATCAAATATGGCGCGTGCTCAGCTAAAACTTAAATGGGGTACGATGCAAAAAGTTCTATCAAGTCAGGACAGGCTTGCTCAAATTGTTAATGATATTTTAATGGATATGGAAACAAAGCCTCGACTGCTGGATGGCCGAGGTAACGCAATGCTTGTGTGTTCAGGTATCTATCAAGCGTGTAAAGTTTTCGATCTATTTAGTAAAACAGATCTTGCTGGTAAATGTGCAATTGTAACTAGTTATCAACCATCGCCAGCAGATATTAAAGGTGAGGCAACGGGCGAAGGGTTAACTGAAAAGCTTAATCAGTATGGTATTTATCGGAGAATGCTGGCGGATTATTTTGAAAAGCCTGAAGACGAAGCCATGTATATGGCTGATGAATTTGAAAAGCAGGTAAAGAAAAAATTTATCGACGAGCCAGGGCAAATGCGTTTGCTAATTGTCGTTGATAAATTATTAACAGGGTTTGATGCTCCCTCAGCGACATATCTTTATATCGATAAGCAAATGAAAGATCATGGCTTGTTTCAAGCAATCTGCCGAGTGAATAGGCTTGATGGTGAAGATAAAGAATATGGTTACATTATAGATTACAAAGATTTATTTCATCGCCTTGAAGGCGCTATAGGTGATTACACTAGTGGCGCTTTTGATGCTTATGAGTCATCCGATGTGGCTGGGTTGCTTAGTGATCGTTTAGATAAAGCCAAAGAAAAACTTGAAGAGGCAAGGGAAACAGTAAAGGCTTTGTGTGAGCCCGTGATGGAGCCGAAAAAACAGGAAGATTACATTCGCTATTTTTGTGGTGACACAGCTAAGAAGGATGACCTTTTATTAAACGAAAGTAAGCGTATTGCTCTTTATAAAATTGTGGCGAATCTCCTGCGCGCCTATGCCAATTTGGCTAATGAGCTTGAAGATGCGGGCTATCCCACAGTAGAAGCGATAATAATAAAAGAAGAAGTAGAACATTATAGTAAAGTTCGAGAAGAAATAAGACTCGCTAGTGGCGATTACATAGATATGAAGCTCTACGAGCCAGCTATGCGTCACTTGCTTGATACTTATATTAGAGCCGAGAATAGTGAGATTGTTGCTGATTTTGAAAAGCTTGGATTGATAAATCTTATAGTGCAAAAAGGAACGGCTGCGCTCAATTTATTGCCTGAATCAATGAAATCGAATGAACAAGCCATGGCCGAAACCATTGAGAATAACATGCGTAAAGTTATTATCGATGAGCAAGCTGTAAATCCTAAATACTATGAAAAAATGTCTGAGTTACTGGATGCGCTTATTGAGGAGCGTAGACAGCAAGCGATTGATTACAAAAAATATCTTGAAAAAGTTAAAGAGCTATCAATTAAAGTAGTAAATGCTGGAGGAGTTAATCCAGCCGATTATCCCTTGTCAATAAATAGTCTCGGTAAAAAATCACTTTACGATAACCTTGACCAAAACGAAATTTTGGTAATAAAAATTGATGCCGCTGTAAGGCATACAAAAAAAGCTAGCTGGATTGGAAATCGAATAAAAGAACGCGAAGTTGCAGCAGCCATTAGCCAAGAGCTGGATGATGATAGTCGATTGGATGAAATTCTAGAATTGGTGAAGAATCAATATGAATACCAATAGTCGAATCATAACAGTGTTGGATATTCCGGTAGAAATAGTCCGCAAAGATATTAAAAATTTGCACCTCGGTGTATACCCGCCTGAAGGTAGCGTGAGGATTTCTGTTCCCAATCACATTACCGATGATAATGTTAGGCTTGCAGTAGTTTCAAGACTGCCTTGGATTAAAAAACAACAAGAAGAATTTAGACAGCAACCACGCCAATCAAAAAGGGAATATGTATCGGGAGAAAGCCATTACTTTGAAGGTAGACGCTATTTGCTTGATGTCATCGAACGTTCGACAAAGCATGAGCTTATTTTAAAAAGCAATGCCAAGATGGTTCTTTATATTAGGCCAAATACCACTCTGGAAAATAGAGCGTTAGTAGTAAATGATTGGTATCGCCTACATCTCAAAAATAAAATTCCAGATTTGCTGAGTAAGTGGCAACCCATTACCGGTAAACAGGTAAGCGATTGGCGCGTAAAAAAAATGAAAACCAAATGGGGCAGTTGTAATATTGAATCAAAACGAATTTGGATAAATTTAGAATTGGCGAAAAAATCTCCAGAGTGCTTGGAATATATTCTTGTTCATGAATTGGTTCATCTACATGAGAGGCATCATAACGATAATTTCATGAAGTTGATGGATAAATTTTTACCCAATTGGCGACTGAGCAGAGATATATTGAAAAGAGAGCCGTTAGCACATGAGGATTGGGAATATTAAGTGCTATTAGAAGATTTAATAATTTTCTAGATGGCGACATACTGAATCCAAGAACTAATTTGATATACCCTGTCTGGTAGTTTTAAATGTGCGCATATTTGAAAAATGAACGCCTCTAACTTTGGTATGAACATTGGGCAGCCTTCGGGTGAAATGCAAGTACCTAAAAATTTCGCCTTGATAATACAAACATTATCTCGCGCTCTAAAAATATTCTGGTTAAATTCAAATCGCAGGCGCGAAATCTAGACATACTTGTTTTAATTACAAACTCATCACCATCTTATTCTCAAGCACCATGCTTGCGAGAATTAAATATATTTTGCGTTTTTATACCACATTAAATTATCGTTGAAACCTTTTCGACTGACGAATCAGCTTCACAACTAATTGATTACCCAATGGATCGATTCCTTTGATAACTATTTTTCCTTTTTCAGTTTTTAAAATATCGAATTGTTCTGAAAGTTCGCTGGGAATTCTATTGTCGAGTTTGAGCAATTGTTTATTGATCGGCTGGTTGTGAATCTTTATTGGAAGACCGGTTTTGATATCTTGCGCGTCCATAACAAATGTTTTGTAATCTTTTTGTTTAATGATTAGAGAGTTTGATTCGACTTCCCACTCACCGGTCGCATCAATCTGATATCGAATTCTGTAAGAATGTAAATTTTCTACTGCCTCTATCTCTCCCATAAAGCTGTAACTGCCGTTTTTGAAATACTCCGTTGTTCCTTTGATTGCCTGAATACCTTGCGCTGACGGATAGCTATACTCAGCATACCAAATTCCGTAAAAATCATTTATATCCTTGTCTTTGGAGGACAATGGAAAATGATATGGCAATATCGCATACACAACGGCTACAACGCCAAGAAATCCCGTGAAAAATTTACCTATCAAAGAAAGTTGAATTCCTTTAGTAGAAGGCGCATTTGTAGGAAGCGAAGTTAGTTTCGATTTTTTTCGATTTACCATACCTAATCCTTTCGTCTTAGCTTAACTCATTCAAAGTTGGGATCCTGATGTTTAACGTCCTGTGATAAAAAGCGAAAAAAAATACGGTCGTTTGTATGAATTTAATTCAATTTGTTTAGCTCATAAATTGTTTGCGTTGAAAAATAATAAGGGATTGAAAAAAACGACACCATTAAAAGGGCCGCTGGAAAATTGTGATATGCCCTTTCCATTGCCATACCAAATAGAGCTACAGGGACAATGGACGCAAGAAACCTTATATATTTATGTCCACAAATTACACTGGGGTTTAGCATTAGGGCTTTTCTTGTAGAAAGTTCAGGGATTGCTTTTAGATTTTCTCTTGCCATACTTGCTTGGTGCCATAACATGATTCCAGAAAAAATATATAGCAAGAAAAATGCAAGCAAACCTGTAAAACCGTCAACCTCAAAAGTCACAAATGGTAGTTTTAACTTTTCAATTTTATCGAGCGTGGCTAACAAATACAGAGTTAGTGAAGCGGAACACGATATTACAAGATAACGCTGCGAGTTTTCAGCGGCGACCTTAAAATTATTACTATGTATATCACTCACTATGTACGCTCCATAAAAATAGAAATTGGGGAAAAATAATTGTTACTTTCAGAAAGTTTGTCGCTTCCTGATACACCAAACAACTATGCGGCCACTAAATCAGTCCGAATACACAAATCGGTTAGACCATTACTCAGAACTACAAGTAATTATTGCAGGTTGTTGATCAGATAAAGGGGATTCATTCACTTCATGAAGTGAAATAGTTATCGCTCATGCAAACTCTCGGAAGTGTGTTTCATTAAGGGATCAAGGAAATACTCAATCACCCGGCGCTTCATGGTTTTGATTTCAACTGTCACAGCCATACCGGGCGACAGGTTTACGTTATTACCGTCCACCCAAATGGAATTTTTTTCCAACCGTACTCGCACCGCAAATACCAAACCGAGCTTTTCATCTTGAATCGCATCGGATGACACTGCAATCACTTCACCTTTTACCGTCCCGTATTTCGTAAAGGAAAATGTATCGATCTTCACTTCAACTTGTTGGCCTTTATGCACAAAACCAATATCCCGATTGGCTAAAAAGCCTTCCACTTCAATCGGGCTATTGGTAGGTACTATAGTCATTAAAGGTTGTGCTGGAGTGACTACACCACCGATAGTGTGCACCGCCAGTTGCTGCACTGTGCCATCCACCGGCGCGGTCAAACGCATAAAGCGACCTCTGGAATCAGCCTTGATCAACTCTTGCGATAGCGAAGAACTTTTCTGTTCAGCCTCACGTAATTTATCCAACCAGACCCTGCGTGTTTCAGCGTAAAACTGTTTACTCTCACGTTTTGCTTCTACACGCGATGCTGAAATTTCGGCAAGCTTTTCAGTCTCTGCTTGGAGATCACGCTCCTGCTCAATCAACAATTTCTTTAGTTTAAGATAATCGTATTGCGACACTACTTTTTTAGCGAGCAGGCCCTGATAATCTTTTTCCTGCTGCTGAATAATCGGTAAAGTTTGCTGATATTTTTCAACAACGGCTTGCGTAGAACGCTGCTCTGCTTCATGGCGTAAAATAGCGGTGGCCAATTGGGCAACACGGGTTTGATAGGCGTTAAATTGTCCCTCCGCCAAACGCTGGTGTGATGCTACCGCTACCACAGAAATATTAGCCGGAATGTTTTTTTCATCCAAAAGAAAAGTATTTTTGTTTTTGATTTTTTTCTGTTCATTTAATTCTTGCGCATCCAGCAGTGCTTTGTACATTGCTACATCCAGCGTCGACGATTGAAATTCAGAGCGCACGCGATCACTGTCTGCTTGGGCGATGGTAGCATCCAGCTCGATTAAAGGATCGCCCGCTTTTACCGCTTGCCCGTCCTTCACGTGAATCATAAGTACTGATGCCGTTTCCATTGGCTGAATAATTTTGCTGCGACTGTCAGGTACAATTTTTCCCGTCGCGCTTGCCACTACATCCAGTTTGCCGAATATTGACCACACTAATAACAACACCACAAATAATAAAATCAACCGCATAAAAATTTGCGGTGCAGGGTGCACCGGTGTTTCTTGTAGCGCTAGCGTTGCCGGTAAAAATTCATATTCATGGCGCAGCCTTGGTACTGAATCCAGTTCTTTTCTGCGCGACCAAGCGTCAGCAAAGAGTGTTTTATATCGCTGAATTAAATCGCCAAATGCTTGTGATTTAATGTTCTTATTAACAGCACTGCTCTTGTTACCAATACTCTTATTAACGTCCTCGGTCACATTAACCTCCTTGCAGTGCTAACAAGCGCGCGTAATGGCCGCCATGATTTTCAACTAACTCAGCATGGTGGCCGGACTCCACAATCTGTCCGCGCTCCATCACTACAATGCGATCCGTTCGGCGCACTGACGACAATCGATGCGCAATAATAATCACGGTGCGGTCGCGACAAATATCCTGCATGTTGTCTTGGATAATACGTTCGGATTCATAATCCAGCGCGCTGGTCGCTTCATCGAAAATTAAAATACGCGGATTGCCCATTAATGCACGAGCAATGGCAATGCGTTGGCGCTGTCCACCGGAGAGCGTAGAACCATGCTCACCCACGATAGTGTCGTAGCCATCTTGCAGCTCTAAAATAAATTCGTGAGCACCAGCAAGTTTTGCCACCGTAATAATTTGTTCGATAGAAGCGCCCGGATCAACCAGCGCAATGTTTTCGCGAATACTGCGATTAAATAAAACATTTTCTTGCAACACCACACCAATTTGGCGACGCAAGGAAACGGTATCCGCTTGCGCCAGATCCACACCGTCGATCAACACACGGCCACGCTCAGGTACGTATAGACGTTGCACCAAGCGCGTTAACGTGCTTTTACCGGAGCCGGAGCGCCCTACTATGCCGACAATTTCACCTGCATTAATCGTTAGACTTAAACCGGACAATACTTCTTGCCCGTCTGCTCTATAACGGAAGCGAACATCATCAAATTCAATGCGCCCTTCAATACGCGGTAAACTCGAACGATTATCAGCAGCCAATTCCGTGCGTGTATTTAAAATATCGCCAAGGCGTTGCATGGAAATGCCGACTTGCTGAAAGTCCGTCCACAACTGTGCTAACCGCATAATGGGTTGCGCAACACGACCCGCGAGCATATTAAACGCAATTAATTGACCCACACTTAAATCGCCCTCAATCACCAGACGTGCACCTAACCACAAGGTACCTACCACGACGAATTTACTGATTAAATTCACGCCTTCATGGGCGATAGTGGCAAGTGTAGTCGCACGAAAACTGGCGGACACATAATGCGCGAGCTGGTTATCCCAATGGCGGGTCATTTGTGGTTCTACTGCCATACTTTTCAAGGTGTCGATACCGGAAAGTGTTTCGACTAGAAAAGACTGGTTCTCGGCGCTGCGATTAAATTTTTCATTCAAGCGTGCGCGTAGCAGTGGTGTGATTAAGACAGAGATCAACACATAAAACGGCAAGGACGCTAATACGATGAGCGTAAGCCAGCCGCTGTAAAACAACATCACCGCAATAAATACGACCGAGAAAAAAATATCCATCACCAGTGTGATCGCATTACCCGTGAGGAAGGAGCGAATATTTTCAATTTCACGTACCCGTGCAACCGAATCGCCTACGCGTCGCGCTTGAAAATAACTCATCGGCAACGCCAGCAAATGGCGAAAAATACGCGCACCCAATTCCACATCAATGCGGCTGGTGGTATGGGCAAACACATAAGTGCGTAGTGCAGACAAAACAATTTCAAAAATCGAAACGACCAAAAGGCCCATTGCAATGACATCAAGCGTCGTTAAGCCCCGGTGAACTAATACTTTATCCATCACCACTTGAAAAAATAACGGTGTGACGAGCGCAAATAAATTTAACGCGAAGGACACCAATAAAATTTCACCCAACAAACGGCGATACTTAACCACCGCAGGAATAAACCAGGTGAAATCAAATTTGGCGAGCGAACCTGAAATGGAGGCGCGTGAGGCAAACAGAATTAACTCACCACTCCATAACGCTAAAAACTCTGTTTCACTTAAGATGAGAGGCCGTGCTGATGCAGGCTGATGCACTAAAAACGTATTGCCTGTTCCATCGGTAGCAACACTGGTTTGCGCCAATACAAAAAACTCGCCGTTTTTGCTCATGGCAATGGCAGGCAGAGGCGTGCGATCCAAACGCTCCAGCGTGGTAGATACCTTTTTCACTTGCAGCGAACATTTTTTCGCTGCAAGCATAATTTCCGTCACACCGAAAGGTTTTCCGGGCTGGCGAAATTCATGAATGAGCTGATCGGTATCGGCAGGTAGCCCATGAAAGCGGGCTAACAGAATGAAACTCACGAGACCTGAATCAACGGGGCCGGAATCTATTACGGCAGATTCCGGCCCTACAGTTACGGTATCGGGTGGAACAGCACTGGAACTATTTTCAGTATTCTCCTGACTAGTTCCCTTAGAAATATTCACAGACATACAAACCTCAAAAATAACCGCTAATGCCTTGCGGCAGTAGCGATGATTTTAACGACAAAAGATGACATAGTGAAATAACATTTTATTAGCCATGACTCGCAAGCATTGGTTGTTGCGTATCGTAGTAACCCACCAGGTTTCTGGTTTGAGCGGCGGTGGGCGGTGCGAAGGCGGCCATGGCTTGAATCAACGCATCTGCCTGTGCTGTGGCAGATGAGGGTGCAGACATTTTTACGGTTGTAACGGCTGCCACCGCAACCGGTACCAGCGGCGCCGTTGCAGAAGTCGCGGCAGAAATATTACCTGCAGCATCTTTTGCGGTTACGCTGACAACTTCTTTATTCGTCAACGCCGTTACCAACGTGATGGAATAATTGCCGGTGGTTGCATTGGCGACGATGGTACCTATCTCAACATTCGCGGTATTTTTTACGCTGATCCTGCTGCTTTTTTCTCCCACACCCGTGATCACTTTTCCGGTGGATGAAAAGATAGCAGTGGGTGCAGAGGGTGCGATCAAATCCGGTGCCGTAATAGATTTCACTGCTGAAATATTTCCCGTCAGATCTTTTGCCGTCACCTTAACAATTTCTTTATTGATCAATGCAGTAACAAGGGTAATGGAATAAGCGCCGGTAGTAGCGTTCGCAACGATAGTCCCAAGGGTCGTTGTATTCGCACTATTTTTAACAACCACCGTGCTACCTTTTTCAGCAACACCGCTAACGATTTTACCGGTAACATCAAACGTACCGGTGGGGATCGATGGCGCCGTGGTATCCGGTGCGTTAATCGATTTCGCCACCGAAATATTGCCCGCAACATCTTTTGCTGTAACAGCGACCAGCTCGTTATTTAACAAGGCTGTGGTTAAGGTAATTGAATAGGCACCGGTAGTGGCATTTGCGATTACGGTACCAATTTGCGTCGTCGATTTTTTAACAACAACCGTACTGCCTGCTTCAGCAACACCGCTGATAATTTTACCG
>JANPKH010000097.1:0-6102 GCA_031425935.1 Gammaproteobacteria bacterium
AGAGAACCTGTTAAAAATTCCAACGCCTTACGATCAGCGATTTCAGGACCAAGGCTTCCTTGCAGATACCACCATAAGCCTGCATTAAAACCCATCGCCAACAGAAACCACACCAGTGACCAGCTAGCTGCTTCTTTAACACTTACTTTGTGGGCTTTACCTGCGCCAAACACAAATAAATCCAATGCGAGCATAACAATCACAAAGGCGATAAAGCCTGCCCACAATACAGTGCTTCCTATCATTACCTCATTCATCACACGGCCCCTTAGTTGTTTTCACGTAAAGCTTGAATACGTTCTGTTAACGGTGGATGCGTCAAAAACAACCGTTTCAATCCACCGGCTCTGCTACCTGAAATTCCGAAGGCTGCCATACGATCTGGTAAAGGTGCCGGGTGCAGTGAAGCTAATCGCTCAAGCGTTGCAATCATGTGCTGGCGTCCTGCCAACAAGGCACCACCGCGATCTGCACGGAATTCACGCTGACGCGAGAACCACATAACAATAATGGAAGCGAGGATACCCATAATTAGCTCAGCGACGATCACAGAAATAAAAAACGCTGGCCCGGTGCCGTTTTCGGTTTTAAAAATTACCTTGTCAATGAAATATCCGATGACTCGCGACAAGAACATCACGAACGTGTTTACCACACCTTGAATTAATGCAAGGGTAACCATGTCGCCGTTGGCGATGTGCGCAATTTCATGGCCGATTACCGCCTCAGCTTCCTCACGACTCATTTGCTGCAGCAAGCCGGAGGATACAGCTACCAACGAACTGTTTTTACTCATGCCCGTAGCGAATGCATTAACCTCGGGTGTTTCAAAAATGCCGACCTCCGGCATACCAATGCCGGATTGGTCTGAATAACGGCGTACGGTTTCGACCAACCAGCGCTCAGTAGCATCGGCGGGAGATTCAATAACCCGAACGCCCATGGATTTTTTCGCCATCCACTTGGAGATCGCAAGAGATAAAAACGAACCGCCAAATCCCATCACTGCAGCAAAAATTAGCAACGAGGTTAAATTGAGCCCATTCGCATTAAGGTATGGCTCAACCCCCAGCAGGCGCATGGTGACCGAGAGCACCAACATAATGGCGACGTTGGTTCCCAGGAATAAAAAAATACGTTTCATGATTAATCTCCTCAGTTGAAAACCTATGACGGTATCAGCACGTGGCCATCATCAATTAATGCTGGCGTATAGCGCCTGTGGTTATGCTCACGCTTGCGTTGTAGTTTACGACTCAACGCGCGTCCTGCCCGCTCAACAGCGCGGTCGATGGCGACATATAGGTCAGACTGAACCTCTTCGATGACCACCGGTGTACCGCCGGAAATGGGAATTTGAATCCGGCAAGACTTATCGGCGCCGCCTTTAGGGCCGTTGATGTCATCCAATCGCAGTGTTACCTTTCGCAGATTTTGATGCGCCCAACTCAAAGCAAACTGGACACGGCGCTCTACGTATTCGCGCAGGCTATCGGTCAACAAAAACTTATCGGTATGTATTTCGATACGCATGGTGCGTTCCTCTCATCTGTTATGGGGGTGTTGTCTACATACAACGAAACCGATACTAAATAAAAACAATTGATCCAACAAATCGAATATAATTTACTAATACTTCGTTTTTTTCGATTAATTAGGGTCCAATGAATACACTCAATTACAAGCATTTGCGGTATTTCTGGATGGTTGCCAAAACAGGCAGCATCGCTAGAGCAGCTGAGCAATTGTATTTAACGCCCCAATCTATCAGCGGGCAGCTCACTGAACTTGCGAATGTGTTGGGGGTTGAACTGTTTCGTCGGGTGGGACGTAATCTCGAGATCACTGATGCCGGTCGGCAGGTGTTGAGTTATGCGGATGAGATATTTTCAATTGGCGATGAACTTCTGGAGGCCATCCACGATCAACGTGCTAAAAAATCGATACCTCTTAGAGTTGGGATAGCAGATTCCGTTTCCAAATTTGTAGCGTATCGCCTTCTGGAACCAGCCTTAAAACTGGAAGAGCCAATACGCCTTATATGTCGCGAAGGCCGCTTGGTACCGCTATTGGCAGAGTTGTCAGTGCATCGTTTAGATATGATTATTGCAGATCGCCCAATGCCTACCCACTTGAACGTAAAGGGCTTTAATCACTTGTTAGGTGAAAGTGGAATAACTATTTTTGGAACGGATTCCGTAATTGAAAATCTTAATGGAGGCTTTCCTGAATGTCTCAACCACGCACCTTTTTTGTTGCCTGGTGATGACGCGGCTATACGTCCCATATTGCAACAATGGCTGGAAAATAATAATTTACACCCCATCATCCGTGGCGAGTTTGATGATAGCGCACTTATGAAATCATTTGGTCAAGCTGGCGCTGGTTTGTTTGCCGCGCCATCGACCAATGCAGCACATATATGCGAACAATATAAAGTCAGCATCGTAGGAAACATTCACACTGTCGTAGAGCAGTTTTATATGATCAGTACAGAGCGACGATTAACGCATCCAGCTATTATTGCTATTAGCGAGAAGGGGCGAGAAGATTTATTTGGGGCGGCTTGAATAAAAGACAAAACTTGCTAATTCAAGCTGACGTATTGATGGAAAGCGTTTTGGTGAAAGCACTAAACACTGGACAGAAAACTTTATAATTCTTTAAATCGGTATAAGATTCGAGGTGGTTACAGAGAGGAGTGTAATAAGAAGTTGCAAGTGTTTAATGTGTTCTAAGTAGAAAATGGCAACAAAACAAATACCAGCGTCACGTACAAGAACATCAATGTTATTACTGTGAGAAATTTATATGAACTGTCCTACTTGTAAAAATGTAAATCTAGTGATGTCGGAACGTCAGAGCATTGAAATAGACTATTGTCCGCAATGTAGAGGGGTTTGGCTTGATAGAGGAGAGCTAGATAAAATTATCGAGAAATCTGTTGTAGCTTTGCCGGTTAAAAATATTACTCCTGGTAATATTGCCCAACCAGATATTTCAAATTACGGATATCAGGATAGATCGTCTCATCATGGTCACTACAAAAAGAAAAAAGAGAGTTTTTTGTCTGACTTATTTGATTTTTAATCGTGAGCGGAAATTCTCCGGGACTTGCCACGAAATCTTTTGTTAAAAAAGTTGTATAGATAGACCTCAGTATTCCCGATCCCCTTTCGAGATTTTGAAGCAGTGAATATTGCCAAGATCGCCAACGGGAGGGCGCGCGGTGCTACAGATTAAAGCTGACTGCGTTGAGTGCTACCGGGATTTACAGCCAGCTTTTTACATTTTCTCAATACCAATTTTTAATTTCATGATTTGAATTGCACTTGCAAAGTGCCACGAAAGCTTGATGTACAAGAACAATTTTCTAGTGCTGTTGCAATACGAGTGAAGAACAGTAATACATATCGCACAAATTAGTTGCATCTCAATATCAGGGCCGCATTATGGAATTTAAAGATTATTACCTTGCGCTCGGCGTTGAACCGACTGCTGATGATAAAACCATTAAAACGGCTTATCGAAAATTGGCGCGGCTTTATCACCCCGATGTCAGTAAACAAGAAAATGCCGAAGAAAAATTTAAAGAAGTCGCTGAAGCTTATGAAGTTTTACACAACAGCGAAAAACGTGCTGAGTACGATGAACTGCGTCTGGCGCGAAGTCGTGGTTTTGATCCACGTAATAATCACGCAGGTACAGGCTTTAATTCGAATACAGGATTTGCCGGCGCACAAGAATCAGATCAAGATTTTGCAGATTTTTTCAATTCAATTTTTGGATCAGAAAGCGCGCGAAATCGCCAAGGCCGCCGTCACCAATCGCATCATGATGATGTTAATCTTCATCGCGGGCAGGATTTAGAAATGGAATGGCCTGTAATGTTGGAAGACACCTTGACCGATACAACCAAACCTATCGCATTTGTGATTCCGCATTACGATAACCAGGGGCAACTGCACGAAACAAAAAAATCACTCAATGTAAAAATTCCCGCAGGCGTTAGCGATGGCGAACGCATTCGTTTAAAAGGCCAAGGCGCACCCGCACAGGGTGTGGGCACCCACGGCGATTTATATTTACGTATTCGTTTAATTCCACACCCGCTATTTGATATTGAGGGCCACAATCTTATTCTCAATTTACCGATCGCCCCATGGGAGGCTGCACTGGGCGCAAAAATTATGCTGCCAACGCTCAATGGAAAAATTAATTTAACGATTCCGCCGAACAGTCAATCGGGCCAACGTTTGCGCATTAAAGGCAAGGGTCTTATTAGCAAAAATGGTGTGGGCGATTTGTTTGCAATCTTAAAAATTGTAAACCCAAAAATCGCCAATGAAGATACCAAACAACTCTGGGCACAGCTGGCTAAAACCGCCAGTTTTGACCCCCGCGCCGAGTGGAGCAATTAATTATGACGCAATTCTCAGAAATAATTTCACCCGATTTTAATGTCAGCTTCGAAGAGCTTTGCTTGTCTGCCAATATCAGTGCCGAGTATATAATCGAGCTGGTTGAGTACAACATTATCCTCCCTGTTGGAGGAAATGAGCCGCAAGAATGGCAGTTTAATATCACTGCTGTACGCATTGTAAATAAAGCGGCACGTTTACATCGCGATCTTGAAATTGATTGGGCGGATATTGGTTTAGTGCTAAATTTGCTCGACGAAATCGAACAATTGCGAAATGAAAATGGACAATTAAAACAACAGTTGAACCGGTTTCTAGTTGATAGGCACTGACACAAAAAACATTTAGTACTCCTAAGTATTTCGGAATTTCATTTGCCCAGCGCAGGCCTAGGATAGGGCGACCGCAAAAAACATTCCTGAAATAAAAATAGCGCTAGTTTCCACTGAGTTACGACTCCTGAGTGCTGGTAATATCGGTAATGGCAATAGCATTTTTGTTGCGGTGAATAATAAATTCTGGCAGGAATTCGAAATAAACAATCACGCCGCCGTCAGATTTATTCTGAATGTTTAGTTCACCACCAAGATGTTTTCCTCTCTCGTTCATAATGGCTAAGCCGTAGTGATTAAGCTTTTCGGGTGCTGCTGGCATGCCTAAGCCGTTATCCTCAATCGATAAGGATATTTTCTTGTCAGAATTCTGCCTTAGCTGAATTAGCAGGGTGTCGCCTTTGCTGTGATGTACAGCATTTTGGCTAGCTTCGCGAATAATTTGCAGCAGATGAATCTCTTCATTCGGTGTGAGCGGAATATTAAATAAATTAAAGTCCAAGGTAATTTTAAGATTAGATTGCTCGCCTAATTGATGAACGGTTGCATCTAGCGCGCTTTTTAAGCCGCCCCCATCCACTTTTAACCTAAAGGTTGTTAGGAGTTCACGCAGTTGGCGATAGGCGCTATTAAGGCCTTGTTTCAATTCATCAGCAACGTCCACCATGGTGGTTTTATCTTCTTTGTTGATGGCGAAGTTCAACCGCGTTACTTGAATTTTTAGATAGGAAAGAGCTTGTGCCAAGGAGTCGTGAAGTTCGCGTGCTATTGCATTCCGCTCTTGTAATACGGCGACACGGCGCGATTGATCTTCATCTGTTTTTAAACTTAGGCCTATAGCAATTTGATCAGTTACGGATTGTATTAATTGTTCTTGCCAAGTCGATAAATTTTGATTCGCTGATAGTCTACAAACAATTAATCCAAATTTGCGTTGCTCTCTGTTTAGTAAAAATCTATAGATGGTTTCATGTGTAGTTTTTTCTATAACGCCCCGACTTGATAGGCATTCATCACAATGTTGCGTTGCACACAATTCATGATCTACATCGCTTGTTGGCTTTATTTGTAAGTAAGGGCTGTTACCTACATTCGTCATTAAGCAAAGCTCTATATTTTGTACGCCCGTGATTAATGATAAGCGAGAGATAATTTCGTCGAAATTAATACCTTGTGGATTGTGTTCAATAATATAGCGCGCGCTGTCATACAAAAATTGTAAAGCGGTATTGGATTTTTGTAGCTCATCGGTTTTTTCATTTACCTGTTTTTCAAGGTTTTCATACATATAACCAATAGCAGTATTCATGGTGTTTAAGGTTTCCGCTAGAACACCAAGCTCATTGGCC
>JANPKH010000098.1:0-2705 GCA_031425935.1 Gammaproteobacteria bacterium
AATTCGCTTACAAGCGCGCCTCCATTGTCTAAAATACGCTCTGCTAGCTGACGATGACGTGCGGGGTACATCTTATTTATCCCGGTACCCATTATCGCAATAGTTTTACCTCGTGCCATGAGCGCACCTTCATGAGCGGCAGCATCTACCCCCATCGCTAAGCCACTGGTAATAACAAAACCATTATTGGCTAAGTATTCAGCGAAACGTTGGGCATTTTCTAAGCCGCCACTGCTTGGATTACGGCTGCCAACAACGGCTATTTGCGGCAAACTTAAGCAATCCACCTCACCGCGCACGAATAGTAACGGCGGCGGTTTAGGGATTTGTCGTAATAAGGTTGGGTAGTTGGGGTCGTCAAAAGTAATTACCGCACTATTGGGTTGGGCGTTTAACCAATCTAAATCGGCTTGGACTTTTTGCCCAATTGTGGAGTTATGGCTGTCGCGCTGAAAATCAGCAATCACAGTTAATGCAGTAGCCTTTACGAATTTTTCCAGTTGGGTAATTGGTTGTGTCAGAACTGCTTGAGGAGTACGGAAGTGCTCTAACAGATGAGTGTAAGTAACAGCACCAACATCGGGTAAGCGGTGTAACACGAGGTGATAAAAAAGAGAGTCTTGCATAGTGGTCATCCCTGAATTTCAATAATTACTTAGAGAAATAAGCAAGTGGCGCTTCATGCGCCACCCGCTAATGTGTGCCGAGTTAAGGAGTAATAGCTAAATCGCCTACAGAAAGTTGACGATCAGCTTCTAATACTAAGCCGAAGCTCATTTTTTTAAAAGTGCGGAAAACCATTAGTAAACCAGCGCGTTCATCAGGAAGAGCAACTTTGCCGCCTGACACACGATCCACTACAAGCTCACCCTTTTTATAAATGGCTAAAACGTTGCCGACTTTGATTCCTTCGCGTTCGCCAAGGTTTATCATTACGACATTATATTTACCGACTTGAGTAACGCCGCCTTCAACAGCAATAATAATTCCTTGAATATCATTTTCTGGCGAGCTAGGGTAAAAAGTTGATGTCATAGGACGATCTTCGCTTAATAGCAACCGATCGCCGATGCGTATTTCTTCATTGGCCCGAATTACACCTACAGTCGCAATATCACCTTTGAACGATTGCACACTAACCGAACCTACGCCTAAAGCGTGTACGCCCAATACTTCCTTAGTATTAGGGTCAAAAAAAACTTCACCCTGCCGATACACGCCATAGTTCGTGAGACTTTCGGAAAATTTACCGCGAGCATAAGCAGTATCGCCTGCGCCTACCACAATACGTTTTTGCGGACCCGCTAACAGGTAGGGTGCTTTTTTAAGATCTGCTACATCAACTACTAGGCTATGCGATAAAAAGCTATTGATGCGATCAAGCGGGATAGTGGAAATAGCATCTGAATTTTGTTGAACTCGTATTTTGGGGCTGAGTTTGCCATCAGCATTTAATCCGCCTTCGCCGGGCACTAACTTGAGTGTGCGCTCGGAGGTAAGACGCGGTTGGCCATCCATGTAAAAAAGTTTGATGAGATCCCCAGGGAATATCAGGTGTGGGTTCTCAATTTGTGGGTTAGCTTGCCAAATTTCTGGCCACTTCCACGGCGAATTTAAAAATGTGCTAGAAATATCCCACAGAGTATCGCCTTTTTTTACGGTGTAATCATCTGGATGCCCAGCTTTGAGTAGCGAGTCTTCAGCGAATGCCGATAAACTCACTAAAGCTGCCGCAACAAACCCAACAATAAAACCAACAATATTTTTTTTCATAGAACCGATCCTGTTTTATTCGGCCACGAGCCAGATAGGCGTTATAATAGCTCATTACCGGCTATGCTGCTCCCCGATACAGAGTAAATCCTGTACGATCATCATGTTAGCAGCGGTTATTATCATTTTACTAGAAGTTTGTCACAAGACTATGGCTATATTAGAAATTTTGGAGTTTCCAGACCCGCGGTTACGCACCGTTGCCAAGACGGTTTCAGTAGTGGATGACAAAGTGCGCGAGCTGCTCAGCGATATGTTTGAGACTATGTATGCGGCCCCCGGCGTAGGTTTGGCGGCACCTCAAGTCAATATTCATCAGCGTATTGTAGTGATTGATGTAAGTGAGGATAAAACGGAACCATTGGTTTTCATCAATCCCAAAGTAACAGTGCTAGATGACCAAATTCTAGAATACGATGAGGGCTGCCTGTCAGTACCTGGTTTTTATGAAACCGTTGTGCGCCCTGAACATATTAGCGTTACCGCACTTGACCGGCAGGGTAAGAGCTTTACGTTAGAGCCTACGGGTCTTCTTGCAGTGTGTATTCAACATGAGCTGGATCATCTCAATGGTAAGTTGTTTGTTGACCTCATTTCTCCCCTAAAACGTTCACGCATCCGCAAGAAACTAGAGAAGAAGCACAAAGAAGAAGCGCAGTAGCGCCTTTTTCTTTAAACCGTTTTTTTCAGCGCACATCACGGCAAGATTATTCAATGACTCAAACCCAACAGCAGCCCCATTCTGGTTTACGTATTATTTTTGCTGGCACCCCAGAATTTGCTGCGGCGCACCTTAAGGCTTTGCTTGGCAGTCACCATCAGATAATTGCCGTCTATACACAGCCTGACCGTCCCGCGGGGCGCGGCAAAAAGCTCAATGCTAGCCCTGTGAAGGAAGTAGCCTTGACCCACAATATTCCTGTGCATCAACC
>JANPKH010000099.1:0-8878 GCA_031425935.1 Gammaproteobacteria bacterium
AAGCCCACCAGGTTTTCCACGGCGGTGGTAATTGGATAATGGTGATTGATCTACCTGCTTCATTCCATGCGCCGTCGTTGTTACTCCCCTTTACTTTGAAAATGTATTTTCCGGCATTGAGGTTAGTATATTTTGCGACACGCTGATTGCCTGCATACAGCCAATCTTTATCAAAGCCTTCCAGTTTGTATGCATATTTATTTTTTGCGGAATCTTTAAAATTAAGCGCGGAGAATCCTACTTCAAACATAGATTTTTTATAATCAAGCTCGACAGTATCTGTGTAGTTAATTGCGTTTTTAAGAATGGCATCGGAGCTGCCTACAACAACCGCATCAGAAAATATTTTAAAGTCTGTTAGTACAATATGCGGCACCAATTGATTTTCAATGAGCTCGTTTGCCTTAAAAATTCGCAAACCATTGATTCCACCAAAAATAATTTCCCCGCGACTACTAACTATTCCTCCCTTGGTTGCAAATCCGCCTACTAGTCGTCCGTTAAGGCGGGTATAATTTTTTATTTTTTTTGATTCTGGATTAAAAGAGGAAAATCCGTTGTTGGTGCTCAGCCATAAATTACCTTCGGAGTCTTCCAGGATATTTCGAATGGTGTCATCAGTAAAACCATTTTTTTTGTTATACACACTAAAGTTTTGCGTGTCGGAATTAAAAAGATTAAGACCTGCATCTGTGCCTAACCACAACCTTCGTTTGCTGTCTTCAAAAATCACGAGCACAGATGAGTGGCTTAAGCTGGAGGGATTTTTCGGGTCTGCTATATAATGAGTAAATGTTCCTTTTTCGCGATTCAGAAGATTCAATCCGGAATTTGAACCCACCCATAAATTGCCGTGCGAGTCCTCGAATGTATTCCAAATTAAATTTCCTGTTAAAGAGTCAGGGTCATTTTCAACGTGCATGTAGTGGGTAAATAGTTTTGTGGTGCGATTGTATTTACTTACGCCTCCAACGTGAGTTGCAATCCAGATATCTTTATTTTTATCCTCTCTGATATCCCAGACGAAGCCATTGTTCAGTGTTGTTGAAGTGCTAAAGCGCTCAGCATTTTTTCGTTCTTTATCAAAAGGGTAACGGATAAATGTTTTAGTCGCTGGATTATAACTCGACATACCTCCGCCCCAGGTTCCACTCCAAACCAAACCAGAGGAATCAATATAAGTTGTCAGTACGGCGTTACCGCTTATGGTCGAGCTATTATTTGGATCGTTTTTAAAATGGGTAAATTCACCCGTTTCACGATCTAAATAATTTAGGCCTCCGCCGTCAGTACCAATCCATAAGTTACCCTCTGCGTTTTCTGCAACGGATAACACAGCGTTGTGACTAAGACTGTTCATGTTAGAAATATTATGTGTGTAGCTAATAATCGGTGCGCTGGAACGATCAAAAAAATTAATGCCGCTAGGGTAGGCACCTAACCAGATATCGCCACTTCTATCTTCAAACACAGTGCGTACTTGATTTGAACTAATGGAGCCAACACGGCCTGCTTCAAATTTATGATTGATAAATCGATTATTTTCTTTATTAAAAACTGATAGGCCGCCGCCGTCCGATGCTATCCATAAACTGCCGCGGGAATCGAGATGCAGGCGCCAAATATCATTACCACCAAGGCTAAAACGGTCGTTGGGATCATTGACATAGCGAGTGGTCTGCTGAGTTTTGGGATCAAAATAAACCAGCCCATTGGCTGTCGCTACCCAAAATTTTTCTTCGTTATCAGCAACAATATCCATAACGCGGTTGTCAGGAACCAAATCTGATCTCTCTGGATAAGGTTTGTAAAGCGAAAAAGTTTTGGTTTTCCAGTCAAGCTTTTCCAGCCCGGCCTCGGTGCCTAGCCAAACATTATTACCTTCGACATGAGCAGTATTGATACGCGTACTTTGCAGCCAATTCCTTTTTGTTTCATCAGGAACAATGACAGAGTATTTGTATGATCGTGCATCCAACACGAATAACCCGGTAACAGAGCATGCGAGAATTTCACCACTGGGTAGCTCTACCACTGCACGAATATTGCTCATGGAAATTTTTATTGTTTGATGATCATCGTCTTTAATTTTGATCAGTTTTTCCTGGTGGGGATTAAATAGAAACAGGCCATCTCGTGTTGCAATCCATAAATTGCGGTGACTATCTTCAATGATGTCAGTAACAAATTTTACAGCTCTTTTTTCATGGGGTTGATCGTCACTGGTATTGGAATTAATTTCCCGAGCCTCATAGCCGTCGTAGCGAACCAATGCATTTGACCCGCCAAACCAGAGATATCCTTCACTGTCTTGAAATATGGCAGATACATCACCTAAGGCGATATCGTTGTCTGCCAAAATATTTTCAAAGCTAATTTGGTCAGGGATATTAGTAGCGCTGACAAAACTTGATAAGGTCATGAGTATTGCGATAAGCGTAGATGCGCAGGCATGAATAAAATGCGTTCGAATTAAATAGGGCTTTCCTGAGGGCTTAGTTATTAATTGCTGCATTATTTCAAAACCTAGACAACAGGCAGGCTAAAAGAAGGTGATTGTGCATATCAGTGTAGTTGGGTTTTAAAAGGGTGTTTCAAGTAAGAAAGAAAATTTAATGGGTAGTTTGCGCATCACATGGCGGGTAAGGCGAAATCCCTAGTCTGAGAGCGTCGTCTAAAAGCCTTATGCGAAGGTGAGTGTTCGTTGGCGGTAAAGGATGGTGGATATAAAAAAAGACTGCTCATGAGCAGTCCGTTTAGTTTAGTGATGTGTGTTCGGCACACAGTTGGCGAAAGAAGGTCAGATTAATTGATGTGATGATCCATGTCGCGCGCCGGTTGCTTGCAGCTGGCGGTGCTTATTTCTTTCGCTGGTACGCCAGCAACAGTCGTGCGCGGCGCTACATCTTTTAGCACTACGCTGCCAGCGCCAATCTTGGCGCATTCGCCGATCTCAATATTTCCCAGTACTTTTGCTCCCGCGCTGATTAACACCCCACTGCGTACTTTAGGGTGGCGGTCGCCATGTTCTTTGCCGGTGCCGCCAAGGGTAACGGATTGCATGATAGAAACGTTATCTTCGACCACTGCCGTTTCACCAATCACTATGCCAGTTGCGTGGTCAAACATAATGCCTTTGCCGATTTTAGCGGCAGGGTGAATATCCACGGCAAAAACAGAGGAAATACGATTTTGTAAAAACAATGCAAGTGAATTACGGCCCTGTAACCAGAGCCAGTGGGCGACACGATAGGCTTGCAATGCGTGAAAGCCTTTGAAAAATAAAAATGGCGTAACGAGCGAGCAGCACGCTGAATCTCGCTCGCTCACTGCGAGTAAATCAGCGCGTACAGCGCGGCTGATATTGGCATCAGCCGCTAATGCTTTCTCAATCACTTCACGAACTAGCATGGCGGGTAATGCGGGGCTGTCTAACTTATTTGCCAAGTGGAAACTAAGTGCTCCTTCTAAAGTGTCGTGGTTGAGAATTGTGGAGTATAAGAAACTGGCTAAAACTGGTTCGTGCTCGGCCTGTTGGCGCGTTTGGGTGCGAATGGACTCCCACAGCGAGTCCTCCACGGGCACAACGGGCGCAGTTTTTTGGATGGTTGAGTTCATGGTTTTCCTCGGTTCCGTGATTAAAAACACTTACAAAGTTTACTCTTTATTTCCTGCCTGAAAAACTCGTTGCTTCTGGCGCGCCCAATCGCGATCTTTTTCGGTTTCGCGCTTGTCGTGTTCTTGCTTACCTTTAGCCAGCGCAATCTCGCATTTCACTAAGTGCTCTTTCCAATACATAGCAGTGGCCACTACGGTGTAACCTTTTTGTTGCGAGGCTTCTTGTAAGCGTGTGATCTCACGGCGGTTAAGTAGTAACTTGCGAGTACGTGTAGGGTCAACGACGAAATGTGTACTCACTGTTTGCAGGGGATTAATTTGTGCCCCAAACAGCCATGCCTCGTCATTTTTAAAAATTACGTAGCAATCGGTTAGCTGTGTTTTACCAGCGCGTAAGCTTTTTACTTCCCACCCCAGCAATACCATGCCTGCCTCAAATCGATCGGAAAGCTCGTAATCAAATTTAGCCTTGCGGTTGACGGCGATGGTGGTGCCATTCGTTTTTTGCGGTTTCTTAGCCATGTATTTATGCTGTCTCTATTAAGCTGAAGGGCATTATACGCAGAAAAAGGCTGTGTTGAGCCAACTCAATCCTACAACTATTCCTTGGCTCCTGTGACGGTCTAGGCTTATCTTGACCGTATAATCCCGCTACAATCAATGCCAACTATTCTCGCAGGGTTTTCCTAGTGAAAAGACTTAAACAACATACTATTTGGGGTCGACGTGGCAGTTTTATTTTGGCCGCAACGGGCTCTGCAGTTGGGTTAGGCAATATTTGGAAGTTTCCCTATATCGCTGGTGAAAACGGTGGTGCTGCATTTGTGCTGCTCTATTTGGCGTGTGTGGCGTTGGTGGGCATACCGATTATGATGGCGGAAATTATGCTAGGCCGCCGCGGCCGTGCTAACCCCATTACCACCATGAATAATATTCGTATCGAAGCGGGTGCATCGTGGTTCTGGGGGTTAATTGGCTGGCTAGGAGTGATAGCAGGTTTTCTAATTCTTTCTTATTACACGGTAATCGCGGGTTGGACATTGGATTATTTTGTGCTGGCACAACAAAACCAATTTGCCGGTTTAAATGGTGAAAGCTCTAATAAATTGTTTGATTCGCTTTTGGCTGATCGCAGCCGCTTGGTGCAATCGCATACTTTGTTTATGGCAATGACTGCTCTGGTGTTGATGTTCGGTGTTAATAAAGGCTTGGAAAACGTTATTCGCTGGACTATGCCAATCCTCTTTCTTTTATTATTAATGCTGGTTGGTTATGCCTACACTACCGGCGAGTTACTCACCAGTGCGCGGTTTTTATTTAGTTTTAATGTGGAAGACTTGTCTTGGAATGCCACGCTCTTAGCTTTAGGGCATGCCTTTTTTACATTGAGCTTGGGCATGGGCGCTATCATGGCCTATGGTGCGTATATGCCAAGTACAGCTGCCATTGGTAAAACGGTTGTCATAGTGGCGTTATTGGATGTGGTGGTAGCGATACTAACCAGTTTGTTCGTATTCTCAGTGGTATTTTCTACGCCGGGAATAGAAGCCAGCCAAGGACCGGGGTTGATATTCGTGACAATGCCAGTTGCTTTTGGGGCAATGCCCGCTGGTTTGTATATTGGCTCTGCATTCTTTTTAATGGTTATTTTATCTGCCTGGATCTCCACAATTTCATTGCTTGAACCGGCAGTTGCCTACCTTAGCGAACGCTTCGATTTCCATCGAATCAGCGCTTGCTTGATAATCGCTGGGGCCGCTTGGCTATTAGGCTTGGGGTCAGTCTTCTCGTTTAATGAATGGTCCGATCAAGAGTTGATTTGGGGCATGAATTTCCGCACCAGTATTGATTTTTTTACTGCTAATTTACTGTTGCCACTGGGTGGCTTACTGGTAGCCATATTTGTTGGCTGGGTAATGAATGCCGAGATGGCCAAGCATGAAATGCAACAAGATTCACCACGCTTGTTTGCCGCTTGGCGGTTTGTGTTGCGTTATTTTGCACCCCTGGCGGTATTGGTAATTATTGTGAATGGCGTATATCCCGTTTTGACGCTAGCTGTTGCGGAGTAATTTTTGGCACATTCGGTAAAACGTTCAGCACTTGTCACATTTACAGCAGAGCAAATGTTTGCGTTGGTAAATGATATAGAAGCTTACCCGCAATATATGGACGGCTGCACTAGCGCTAAAATTCTCAAGCGTGATGGAGATTGGTTGGAGGCGCGATTAGAGCTCAGCAAAGGTGGGGTAAGCCAGAGTTTCGTCACTCGAAATTACTTGCAACCGCCCGAGCGAATGAGCATGACGCTGGTAGACGGGCCGTTCAAACGCTTGGAAGGTTGTTGGCAATTTAAGCCACTCACCATCGATGCGTGTAAGGTAAGTTTCGAATTAGAGTTTGAGTTGCAAAACAAATTTTTGGGTCTGGCTATTGGCAAATTGTTTGAATCGGTTGCCAGCAAACAAGTGGATGCGTTATGCGCGCGGGCAAAACAGGTTTATAAAAAGTAAGCTGATAGGCCTATAAGATAAAAGTCAGTTAATAAAAGTATGGATGGGTTATGGCAGATTTCGATTTAATTACCGTTGAAGTAGCGTACGCTTTGCCACATCAGCAAAAAATTATAGCGTTTTTAGTTGAGCCAGGGACAACGGCGCTGCAAGCGGTTGAACGTTCAGGCATTGTTAAATTTTTCCCTGACATAAATATGGCAGATATAAAGTTGGGTATTTTCGGTCAGTCGTTGGGCAGCAAAGGCGAAACCACCGCAGCCAGCCATATTTTGCATCAAGGTGATCGAGTAGAAATTTATCGGCCGCTTATTTGCGACCCTAAAGATGCGCGTCGTAAACGCGCGGAAAAAAGTGCCGATGCCGACGAGGTTAAATAACGCCTAAACCCCTATTATTCCCCGCAATTCTTCTGCTGTTCAAAAAAACTGCACTACACTGGAATAGGAGCTTTCTGCCTTAAATGGGCTGCCTTTTCCTGTGAGATGACTAATGGATATGGAAAACAAACGAATATACAAAAGTTTGCCATGGCTTTTAGCCTTGGCACTCTTAGGTCTATTTATGTTTTTTTTATGGAATGAATTAGGGCGTCATGAGCAACAATGGCAACGGCAATTGTCTTCGCAACAAAGTACGTTACAGGCTTCCTTGTTGGCAAATCAGGCCAATTTAACCCAACAATCAGTGCTTTTAGCGCAACTAATCAGTGAAGATCAAGCTGTCGTGAAGCTTATTCGTGAAGCTTATGTTGTGCATGAAGAGGAGGGAGGCAATGGCGGGGCCTTAACAAGTATGCGGCTCCGCAGTCAGCTTAATGCCCTGCTGCAACCCTATTGGCGGCGGATGGAGGCGGCAGGGGCAAAGCAACTTAATATTTATTTGGGCGCAAGTGCAACGGTATTTTTTCGTGCGCAAAAACTGGATCGTTTTGGCGATAGCGTAGCAGGGTATAGGCCCATGGTGGCTAACGCTATAAAGCATGGGATTACCACAGCGGGTATGGATGTTGGTCGCTTTGGGAGTGGGTACCGTGCGGTAGTGCCAATATTTGAATTGGATAAGCCAGAAGCGCGCAGTGCTATTGCCGGCATTGAAGTTGGGTTAGCGCTACTACCTCCAGCGTCCAATCAAAACAGTGAAAGTCATCAGGGGCAAGCGGTTCTATTGCATCCGTCGCTGGTTAGTAGTGTGCTGTGGGACGACATGCGTTTGAAAATACAGGCTAATGCCAGCTTGGCTAATGGGCAGTGGGGGCTCGAAACCTTTACTCATCCTCTAGCCAAAGAGTGGGTAGCCAAAGGTTTTTTGTCCGGTTTAATCACTGAGCGAAATACGCCGTGGATAATGCAGGAACAAGGAAAGGATTACTTATTTTCTCTCGGTTACCCGAGGGATTATTCTGACCAACAAGCAACGGTGTTGTCCTCTAAAGTGATCGTACTAACCTGGGCCGATATAACTCCAGTAGTGGCAGCGCACAAAGCCGAACGAAAGTCAGTGATACAAAAATATTTGCTTGAGCTAATTTTGGCAGAGCTAGCACTCTTGGCTTTGTTCTACAGCGATCATCGGCGCTTATTGCATATATTGGATGCCTTCAAACAACAATTCCAGCAAGAGCGCAACCAAAGTGAGCAGTCTAAACAGCGTTTAACCTTGGCTTTAGTGAGTAAAGAGTCGGGGCTTTGGGAATGGAATATCGCCGCAAATCGTGCGCGCTTATCAAAAGAATGGCGGGATTTGTGTGGGTTACCAGTGAATGATGGTGGCGATATTGATACGGAAGAATGGCTCGGTCGAATTCATCCAAGCGATAAGAGTGTGAGTTACGCGCAATTGATTCGTCATATTAAAGGCGAAACCCCCATGCTTGAAAATGAATATCGGTTGCGCATTGCAGACGGCAGTTACAAATGGATTTTATCTCGCGGCAAAGTCGTTGAATGGCAACCGGATGGTAGAGCTTTACTGCTTTTAGGAATTTACACGGATATCACTGAACGTAAAAACAATGAAATTATTGTTCTACGCCAACAAGCAGCACTGCAAGCATTGAATGAAATTGCTTCAGCCTCCGCTGTGGATGCAAAAGATCAAATACAAAAAGCATTGGTAATTGGTTCGCGATATTTGGGCTTACCCATAGGAACAGTCAGCGCTATTAAAGGCCATCAATATATTATTAAAGTGCAGGTCGCGCCTGACAACAACAATGTTGAAAATATTGTTAATCCGCTATCCAATTATTTGTGCGAACAAACTTATAAATGCAAAGATATTTTTGTTTGCGACAACATTGGCGCCAGTGATTTCAGCACGCACCATACCTTCCGAAAAGAAAACATAATAAGTTATATTGGCGCCCCCATTTGGCACAATGAGGAGCTGTACGGCACCCTTAGTTTTACTTCTTCGGATATTCGTCATCAAGCCTATGATGATTTAGACAAAAATTTTATGCGGCTTTTTGCGCGCTGGGTAGGTGTCACCCTAGAGCGCTGGCAATATCAAACTGAACAGCAGGCATTACTTGATAGGTTTACTAAGCTCAGTGAAAATTTGCCCGGCTTTGTTTTCCAATTTCAATTACACCCCGATGGTAGAAGTTTGTTTCCGTATGCCAGCGCAGGCGTAAGCGCAATTTATAGTGTCAATCCGATTGAAATAAAAGAAAGTGCGGTAAAACTTTTTCGCCGCATGCACGAAGATGATGTGGGGTGGATGAGCGAAACCATGTCAACCTC
>JANPKH010000100.1:0-2658 GCA_031425935.1 Gammaproteobacteria bacterium
GGCATGGGTGACGGTTTGGCTTTTCATAAGTGAATATCAACAAGAGTTATGGTTGAGTTAGTTGTGCTGGAACTGTTTTATATTTTGTAATAATCGCGATACCACTTCACAAAGCGTTCGATGCCCACCTCAATGGATGTATTAGGTTTATATCCTACATCCTTAATTAAGGCATCTACATCAGCATAAGTATTAGGAACATCGCCCGGTTGTAGCGGGAGTTCATTTTTCACCGCTTTTTTGCCGAGACAAGTTTCGAGTAATTCAATGAAATGCAGTAGCTCTACCGGATTATTGCTACCAATATTGTAGATGCGATAGGGTGATTTAGCTGTTGCCGGATCGGGATTATTACCACTCCACATTGGATTCACGGGTGTGATTTGATCAAGAGTGCGAATGACGCCCTCCACAATATCGTCAATGTAAGTGAAGTCGCGGCGATGATTTCCGTAGTTAAATATATCAATAGGTTCGCCGGCCAAAATTTTCCGGGTAAAAATAATCGGCGACATATCGGGACGTCCCCAAGGACCATACACCGTAAAAAAACGCAGCCCGGTTGTGGGAATATTAAATAAATGGCTGTATGTATGCGCCATCAATTCATTGGCTTTTTTACTGACCGCATAGAGGCTGACTGGGTGGTCAACATTATGCTGCGTTGAGAACGGCATTTCAGTATTTGCACCATAAACAGAACTACTAGAGGCATACACTAAATTCTCAGTACCAAAATGGCGACAACCTTCAAGAATATTCAGAAAGCCCGTAATATTGGAGTCAATATAAGCCTGAGGATTTTGCAGGGAATAACGCACACCTGCCTGAGCCGCCAGATTAACTACTCGGTCTGGAGCATGCGCTTTGAATACATTATCAACGGCTGTTTTGTCTTCCAAATTACAACGAATATCGGTAAAACCACTCGTGGATGTTAATAGAGCCAAGCGGTCTTTTTTAAGCTGAACATCGTAATAGTCATTAATGTTGTCAATCCCGACAACCTCATCGCCTCGCGCTAACAAGCGCTTGGCGACGGCGGCACCAATAAAACCAGCAGTACCTGTTACCAGAACTTTCATAAGACTCCCTAAAAATTACAGACGCGCATCAACGGTATCTTTTGGAAGTATGTGCTTCACATCGAACAATACGCTATTGATCTTACCCAATGCACGAATGCCCGTTGCACCCATTTCACGAAACTTTTCATGGCCCACACAAATAATAATTGCGTCGTAAGTCCCAGGTACTGGGTGGTCAATAAGGCTTAAACCATATTCGTGCTGAGCTTCATCTGGATCAGCCCAAGGATCATAAATATCGACGCTCGTATTATAGGTTTCCAGCTCTTTAATAATATCAACGACGCCGGTGTTGCGCAGATCAGGGCAATTTTCTTTAAACGTTAGTCCCAGAATTAAAATTTTCGAATCCACCACATGGGCTTTCCGTTTAGTCATCATCTTAATGACAGAATCAGCTACAAAGGGTCCCATACTGTTATTTACGCGGCGGCCGGAAAGAATAACTTCCGGGTAATAGCCCACTTGTTGTGCTTTATAAGTTAAGTAATAAGGGTCTACGCTGATACAGTGACCGCCAACAAGACCGGGACGAAACGGTAGAAAATTCCATTTGGAACCCGCGGCTTCAAGCACTTCGAGCGTATCAATTCCCAAACGATTAAAGATCAGTGCGAGCTCATTGATCAAGGCAATATTAATATCGCGTTGTGTATTCTCAATAACCTTGGCAGCTTCCGCGACTTTAATGCTACTTGCTTTGTGGGTGCCAACCACCACAATTTTGCGGTATAGCTGGTCAACATAGTCAGCAACTTCAGCCGTTGAACCAGAAGTGATTTTAATAATGTTGTGTACCCGGCGCTCTTTGTCGCCGGGATTAATGCGCTCTGGGCTGTATCCGGCGAAAAAATCCTTATTAAATGTCATGCCCGACACTTTCTCGATAATCGGCACGCAAACCTCTTCGGTACACCCTGGATATACAGTAGACTCATAAATCGCTATGGCATTTTTACCCATTACACGGCCAAGCAATGCTGAAGCTTTTTCAAGAGGAGTTAAATCAGGTTGATTCCCCGCATTAATCGGAGTAGGTACAGTAACGATATAAACATCGGCATTTTTGAGGTCCGCTTCATTCGTGCTGTAACGCAAAAATTTGGCTTCGCTTAATTCGTCAGCATTCAATTCAAGGGTGTGATCAACGCCTTGAAGCAAAGCATCAATGCGTGGTTGATTGATATCATAACCAATAGTGTTAGTTTTTTTGCCAAACTCCACTGCCAGTGGTAAACCCACATAGCCTAAACCGATAATACAAATTGTTGGATTGCTTGCAAACATGAGTGATTCCTTAATGGCCAATTAAATCCAAAAACAATTAAATGAGGGGGCTCTACGTTATCACAAGTGATATATCAATTTGAAAAAAATGCGTAACAATTAATTCGTGCGCATGTATAAAAGGATTTAGCGGTCTCGCTCAGCCAAAATTTGCATCACAGAAGGTCGAGTATTTGTCATAAAACTGACTATAATGCCAACTTAATTGAGTACTCATGAAGTTCATGTAGGTAGCTCATGTAATTAGTACCATAATTAAGTAGTCGGTATCGTCTTTACTGAG
>JANPKH010000101.1:0-10410 GCA_031425935.1 Gammaproteobacteria bacterium
CCGCGAATACCATCGGTGCCAAAATATTTGCGCGACATTGCTCCTTACTCCTCTAATAATGTTTGATTCTTGGGGGACTTAATTCTTTTAAATAGAATAATTTTTAATAGCATTAAACACACGTAAGGCATCATTAGTCGCGGCCACATCATGCACACGAACAATGGCTACACCGCGTTCTGCTGCAGATAAAGCTAACGCTAAACTACCCGGCAAACGCTCTTCAGTTTTGCGATTGAGCATTTGCCCCAATATTGATTTACGGGATAGACCGACCAAGACTGGCCGACCTAAAGCTACCAATTCCCGCAGACGTGCTAAGAGGGTGAGATTATGTGTAAGAGTTTTACCAAAACCAAACCCCGGATCTAACAAAATGCGCTCTTTAGCGATGCCAGCGTCAATACAAACCTTCATGCGAGCGTGCAAAAAGTTACTCACTTCGTCAACAACATCAGCGTATTCTGGCGACTTTTGCATAGAATCTGGCTGGCCTTGCATATGCATTAAGCACACAGGCAAGCCGGTATCTACTGCCGCCACAAGTGCCCCATCACGCTGAAGCGCTCGCACATCGTTAATCATACTTGCACCATGGTGAGCAGATTCACGGATAACCGAAGCAGTGCTGGTATCCACCGAGACTAACGCACCCAATTTTTCCACCAACGCTTCAACAACGGGGATGACACGATCTAACTCCAACTGTTCGGATATAGATATAGCACCCGGACGAGTTGACTCGCCACCTACGTCGATAATATCAGCACCCTCATTGAGCATCGTTTCAGCTCGCTTAAGCACTAAGTCCAGCGAAATCTTTCCTGCATGGTAATAACTTCCCCCATCAGAAAAAGAGTCAGGTGTGACATTGAGAATGCCCATGATTTTAGGGCAATTACCATTTTGCGAGAATAGTTCAAGCTCATGAATGCCACATTGCAAATGCATGCGTAAGCCTTAGTAGTTTGGTATTAATAGAATAAATAACCCCGAGCAAGCTCGGGGTTATTTATTGGCCACAGCCGCAATGACTGTTAATGAGTATTAGCCGGATCGCCGACTGAACCCGTAGGTTTATTACCAGCTTCCTTATTACGGAGATGACTATTGAAATCATCATCATTCCACTCACGTGGCGGACGAACTTTCCGGCGCGCCATTAAATCAGCAACCTGATCCGAATCAATAGTTTCATATTCCATTAATGCGTCTTTCATTGTTTCTAAAACATCGCGATATTCTTCCAAAATTTTGGCTGCCCGGGCATAACATTCATCAATAATACGGCGCACTTCTTCGTCGATTCGTTTAGATGTTTCACCCGAATATTGTTGAGTAGCCATACCAGGGTAAGCACCTTCTTCATCGCCATAATGCAATGGTCCCAAGCTTGCTGACAGACCCCACTTGGTTACCATATTCCGCGCCAAACTTGTTGCCCGCTCAATATCGTTAGAAGCACCAGTGGTGACACCATCAATACCTAATGTCATTTCTTCGGCAATACGGCCACCAAATAGCGTACATAAACGAGATTCAAGCGAACGCTTACTCCAGCTGTATTTGTCCTCTTCAGGTAAATATTGGGTTACACCCAAAGCACCACCACGAGGAATAATAGTGACTTTATGCACTGGGTCATGTTCAGGCACTATGCAACCAATAATTGCGTGACCAGCCTCATGATAGGCGGTATTTGCTTTTTCTTTTTCGCTCATCAACATGGATTTACGCTCTGCGCCCATCATGATTTTATCGCGAGCCTTTTCAAAATCCTCCATTGTAACGACACGCTTATTACCACGCGCAGCCATTAACGCAGCCTCGTTAACAAGGTTAGCTAAGTCCGCACCAGAAAAGCCCGGCGTTCCGCGTGCAATAACTGAAGCTTTAACGTTTTCATCTAAAGGAACTTTACGCATGTGTACTTTTAAAATTTGCTCACGACCACGTATATCAGGCAATCCAACATACACTTGACGGTCAAAACGACCCGGACGCAGCAAAGCTTTATCCAATACGTCGGCACGGTTGGTAGCAGCAATAATAATGACGCCGTCATTGCCTTCAAAACCATCCATCTCTACCAATAGTTGGTTAAGAGTTTGCTCACGCTCATCGTGACCACCACCATGGCCACCGCCACGATGCCGACCTACAGCGTCAATCTCGTCAATAAAAATAATACATGGAGCTTGTTTTTTGGCTTGGTCGAACATGTCACGCACCCGAGATGCCCCCACACCAACAAACATTTCCACGAAATCAGAACCTGAAATAGAGAAGAAAGGTACTTTAGCCTCACCTGCAATCGCTTTAGCAAGTAATGTTTTACCGGTACCTGGTGGGCCAATCATCAGGACGCCACGAGGGATTTGTCCGCCTAATCGTTGAAACTTGGAAGGGTCGCGCAGAAATTGCACCAACTCTTGCACTTCTTCTTTGGCTTCGTCCACACCCGCAACATCGGCAAAAGTAGTTTTGATTTGATCTTCGCCAAGCAAGCGCGCTTTGCTTTTACCAAAACTCATTGGTCCGCCTTTCCCGCCAGCACCACCTTGCATTTGGCGCATGAAAAACCAAAAAATAGCTAGGATGATGAGTATAGGAAAGCTAGCAACTAATAACTGATTCCAAAGACTTGGCTGTTCAATTTCGCGACCTTTAATCACCACTTTGTGATTATATAAATCATCAATAAGTTTTGGATCTTGCACTTGCGGACGAATGGTTTTAAAAGCAGTTCGGTCAGAATAAATGCCTTCGATACTGTAACCATCAATCGTTACTTCTTGAACGCGATCATTCTTTACCGCTTTTATAAATTCGGAATAATTAAGCTCCGCTACATTTGCAGGCTTATTAAAGTTTGTGAATACGGTGAATAAAACCACAGCTATAACAAACCACAACAAAAGATTCTTGGTTATATCGTTCAAGGAAAACTCCTCACAAAACAGCAAAACATCATTAAAAAAATATTCGAATTTAGTACTATTACTATTGAAGCATTAGTTACTAATATTAACTAGCCTTAAAACCTTTAGCTACCACATAGACCTCACTTGAACGTGCTCGTGAAGCATCTGGTTTACGAATAACCACTTTATCAAAACTAACTTTTAACGTTTTTAAGTATTGATCAAAACCTTCACCATGGAAAACCTTCGCAACAAAATTGCCCTTAGGTTTAAGAATCCGCTTGGCCATATCTAAAGCTAGTTCCACTAAATACATCGCTTGAGGCTGATCTATTGCTACCATTCCACTCATGTTGGGGGCCATATCAGATATTACAAGGTCCGCCAATGAATCACCTACTCGAGCCATTAGTTGCTCAAATACCGCTGCATCGGTAAAGTCACCCTGAATGAAATCTACACCTTCCATTGAATCCATCGGCAAAATGTCAGACGCCACAACGCGACCTGTTACACCCACCAGCCGGCCAGCGACTTGAGACCAACCACCTGGAGCCGAACCTAAATCTACAACCATCATGCCTGGGCGGATAAGCTTATCTTTCTGATTTAATTCTAGCAGCTTATAACTTGCACGGGAGCGATAACCATCCTGTTGCGATTGTTTAACATAGTGATCGTTAAAATGCTCATCTAACCATTGATTACTTGTTTTTGATCTTGCCATCTCATTAACGCTCAGAAGAATTACTGGGCTACAATAGCCACCCAACTTTTCTACGTTTAATTTTCTATAAATCACTTGTAAGGTAATCATTGTATGCCCATCAGCGCAGACCGCAAAAAACAATTTCAGAGTATTGGCCACAAACTTAACCCCATAGTAACTATTGCGGGTAATGGTTTGAGCGAAAGCGTGCTGCTTGAGTTAAACCGCGCTTTAGATGACCACGAACTTATTAAAGTGAAACTAGGTATTGCAGAGCGCGAAGACCGCAAAATATTGGCAGCTCAATTACAGGCCTTGCCAAATGTTGAATTAATTCAAGAGATCGGTAAAGTTGTAATTCTCTATCGTGGCAATAAAAAAGCTAACCCAAAGCTTTCTAACCTTCACAAGTAATACCTAAATTAAGTTTAATCGTAAAAACTAAAAAGCCGCCTATTTTTGAAAGCTGCCTATTTTTGGCGGCTTTTTTGAGACAAGCAAAGCACTAAATATGTTCAACTTTATCAATTTCATATTCAACATCGCCGCTCGGTGCTTTTACTACCACTACATCACCTTCCTCTTTGCCCACTAGTGCTCGTGCAATCGGTGAATTAATGGATATCTTATTAGCTTTAATTTCCGATTCATCATCACCTACAATTTGATAAGTGACTGTTTTTTCGGTGTCAATATTTAAAATTGTCACTGTAGTGCCAAAAATGACTCTTCCTGAAACGGGGATTTTGGAAATATCTATGACTTGCGCATTGCTAAGTTTACCTTCAATTTCTTGAATACGGCCTTCGCAAAAGCTCTGTTGCTCGCGCGCAGCAGCATACTCCGCGTTTTCTTTTAAATCGCCGTGCGCTCGCGCTTCAGCGATGGCATTCACAATTCGCGGACGTTGAACTTTTTTTAGATCTTCCAATTCAAGTGCTAGCCTTTCAGCGCCGTGAACGGTCATAGGGAATTTGACGCTCATACATTTAATCTCTTATGTAAATCTTGCAAACGACGAACTTCAGTTTGTGGGCCAACGTTTAACGCCATACAAACAGCTTCACCTGCGGCAAGCGTGGTGGTGTAATAAACACGATGGTTCTCAGCATTACGACGAATAGCGGATGAATCGCGCGTGGCTTGGCGGCCTTCCACAGTGTTAATGATCATATCTATTTCATCATTTTTAATCATATCCACAATGTGCGGGCGGCCCTCTTGTACTTTATTCACAATCTGTACATCCAAGCCTACCGCTTGCAATACCGCCGCTGTACCTCGAGTAGCCACAAGCTTAAAACCTAGTTTGGCAAGCTGACGACCGACTTCGACTATGCCGGGCTTATCCATGTCGCGCACACTAATAAAAACAGTACCGCCAGATGCTATGCGATTATTCGCACCCAACTGAGACTTGCCATAGGCTTCGCCAAAAGTGTCGCCAATGCCCATAACTTCGCCGGTTGACTTCATTTCTGGGCCGAGAATCGGGTCGACAGCAGGGAATTTATTAAAGGGGAATACCGCCTCTTTCACACTAAAATAAGGCGGAATAATTTCTGTGGTGAAACCCTGATCCGCTAACGAAGTACCTGCTTGACACCGAGCAGCCACTTTCGCTAAAGATATGCCAATACACTTGGATACGAAAGGCACAGTGCGCGACGCGCGCGGGTTAACTTCAATCACATAAATTTTGCCGTCTTGATAAGCAAGCTGAGTATTCATCAAGCCAATCACGCCCAATTCAAGAGCCATCAGCTTAACTTGTTCACGCATGGCATCTTGGACGTTCGATGGCAATGAATAAGGTGGCAATGAACAAGCCGAATCACCTGAGTGAACACCACATTGTTCAATGTGCTGCATGATGCCGCCGATAACAACCTGCTTGCCATCCGATACCGCATCAATATCCACTTCAATGGCCGCATTCAGAAAGTGGTCGAGTAGCACCGGAGCATCTTCAGAAACTTGCACTGCACTGCGCATATAAGTGCGCAATTCATCCTCTTTATAAACAATTTCCATTGCGCGTCCACCTAATACATAGGATGGCCTTACAACCAAAGGATAGCCAACACGATCTGCCGCCAGTAAAGCCTCCTCCAGGGAACGCACAATTGCGTTTGGTGGCTGTAACAAGCCGAGCTTTTCGATCATTTGCTGGAAGCGTTCACGATCTTCAGCTTTATCGATAGCGTCCGGGCTAGTGCCAATAATAGGTACGCCTTCCGCTTCCAAAGCGCGGGATAATTTCAACGGCGTTTGACCGCCAAATTGCACAATCACGCCTACTGGCTTTTCTTTGTGAACGATTTCCAACACGTCTTCTAATGTAACGGGCTCAAAAAACAAGCGATCTGAGGTGTCGTAATCAGTGGAAACTGTTTCAGGGTTACAGTTCACCATGATGGTTTCATAACCATCTTCGCGCATCGCTAAGGCGGCATGGACACAGCAATAGTCAAACTCAATACCCTGACCGATACGGTTAGGGCCGCCGCCGATTACGAGAATCTTTTTCTTATCGCTCGGATTAGCTTCGCACTCTTCTTCATAAGTGGAATACATATAGGCGGTAGACGTCGAGAACTCTGCGGCGCAGGTATCTACTCTTTTATAAACAGGACGAATATTTAAACCCTGACGATAGTGGCGCACCGCCTTTTCAGTCGCGCCCAACAGCAACGATAAACGTTTGTCAGAAAATCCTTTGCGCTTCAGTTGATAAATCGCGTCGGCATTCAAATCAGTAACAGATTTACCGCGCAGGGATTGTTCGATGGCGATTAATTCCTCAATCTGCACTAAAAACCATGGATCAATTTTGGATAGCGCAAAAATTTGCTCAACTGTCATGCCCATGCGGAAAGCATCACCTACATACCAAATGCGTTCGGCGCGCGGTGTCGCGAGTTCATTGCGCACACGCGTTATCCCTTCTTCGCTGGTGATATCAACCTTAGATTCAAATCCAGCAGAGCCAACTTCCAAGCCGCGCAACGCTTTTTGTAAGGATTCCTGGAAGGTTCGACCAATGGCCATCACCTCGCCCACCGACTTCATTTGCGTCGTTAAACGATCATCTGCTTCGCCAAACTTCTCAAAGGTAAAACGTGGAATTTTGGTAACTACATAATCAATAGACGGTTCGAATGACGCGGGTGTTGCGCCACCGGTAATATCGTTTTGCAGTTCATCCAACGTGTAACCCACTGCAAGCTTTGCAGCGATTTTTGCAATGGGAAAACCAGTCGCCTTTGAGGCCAAGGCGGATGAACGCGATACTCGCGGATTCATTTCGATAACGACCATGCGGCCATCTTCAGGATTTACAGCGAACTGAACGTTAGAGCCGCCAGTTTCCACCCCGATTTCACGCAATACCGCGATCGAAGCATTACGCATGATTTGGTATTCTTTATCGGTGAGAGTTTGCGCTGGCGCAACGGTGATCGAGTCGCCCGTGTGCACACCCATAGGGTCAAAGTTTTCAATCGAGCACACGATGATGCAGTTGTCGTTCTTATCGCGCACCACTTCCATTTCGTACTCTTTCCAACCGAGAAGCGACTCGTCGATTAACAACTCGTTAGTTGGCGATAAATCCAGACCGCGCGCGCAAATTTCTTCAAACTCTTCCCAGTTGTAAGCAATGCCACCACCTGAGCCACCCATCGTAAAAGAAGGGCGAATAATGCAAGGGAAGCCAAACTCTTTTGGCACTTCCTTAGCTTCATCCATAGTATGGACGATTCTGGCACGCGCGCACGACAACCCTATACGCTTCATTGCTTTGTCGAACAGACTGCGGTCCTCTGCCATATTAATGGCTTCTTCTTTTGCACCGATCAACTCAACGTTGTACTTTTCAAGCACGCCGTGTTTAGCCAACGCTAACGCACAATTCAATGCAGTTTGACCACCCATAGTCGGCAATATCACGTCTGGGCGTTCTTTTTCTATGATTTTAGCAACTGTTTGCCATTCGATCGGCTCGATATAAGTCGCATCTGCCATCGCTGGGTCAGTCATGATGGTGGCTGGGTTTGAGTTGACCAAAATGACGCGATAGCCCTCTTCACGCAAGGCTTTACAAGCTTGCGCACCAGAATAGTCAAACTCACAGGCTTGGCCAATCACGATGGGGCCTGCACCCAGAATCAGAATACTGTTTATGTCTGTACGTTTTGGCATGTCTGCTCCGGTAATGTGTGATTCTGTTGGTCACGCGCTAGAGCGCGCCCTACAAGGAAATCACCGTCTCGAAAGATGAAAATCAGCGTTTCGAAAAATAATTTGGTCAACCCGTTTTGCGAGCTTGCATCAATTCAATAAAGTGGTCGAATAAAGTATCGGCATCGTGCGGCCCAGGGCTAGCCTCAGGGTGTCCCTGAAAGCTAAAAGCAGGTTTATCGGTACGATGAAGACCTTGTAAAGAACCATCAAACAAAGATTTGTGAGTCGCCTTTAAATTTGGAGGCAAACTTGATTCCTCTACTGCGAAACCGTGATTTTGAGCGGTGATCATCACCCTTTTGGTTTCCAAATTCTGTACCGGGTGGTTACCACCATGATGACCGAATTTCATTTTCAAGGTTTTAGCACCTGAAGCCAGCGCTAATAATTGGTGACCCAGGCAAATACCGAATATCGGAGTATTAGTTTCCAGAATCGTTTTTATCGCTGCGATAGCGTAAGTACAGGGTTCAGGATCGCCGGGACCGTTCGAGAGAAACACACCATCCGGCTTCATTGCTAACACTTCAGAGGCAGTAGTTTTTGCAGGCACAACAACTAACTCACAATCACGATCGACCAGCATACGCAAGATATTGCGTTTAGTGCCGTAATCATAAGCCACAACTTTGAATTTTTTAGTACCAGCTGATAGAGCGTGGCCTTCCCCGAGTGCCCAGCTGCGCTCATTCCAATTGTAAGCTTTGCTAACACTGACCACTTTCGCTAGATCTAAACCTTTCAAACCACCAAAAGCTTTAGCGGCAGCAAGAGCTTTCACTTCATCCAAAGCACTTTCACCAATAGCGCCGGCTAGAACACAGCCATTTTGAGCGCCTTTGTCGCGAAGAATACGGGTCAAGCGGCGGGTGTCTATATCTGCAATACCAACGACATTACGCGCAATCAGATAGTCAGATAAGCTCTGCTCATTACGAAAACTACTCGCCAATAAAGGCAAATCACGAATAACCAAGCCTGACGCCCAAATACGATCACATTCAGCATCTTCACTGTTGGTACCGGTATTGCCAATATGGGGATAAGTAAGTGTGACAATTTGTTGCGCGTAGGAGGGATCGGTGAGAATTTCCTGATAGCCAGTCATAGCAGTATTAAATACCACTTCACCAACCGATAAACCGTCAGCACCAATAGCGGTGCCACGAAATACGCTGCCATCTGCAAGCACAAGCAGCGCAGGTCGCTTTTTAAGAGCGGGGTTATTCAAGTCAACCTCCTGACTAAAGTAATTGGTAAGTTAGTGACAGTGTTGATCGTAACAAGTTTAAATCAGCATACTTGCGCGCTTTAACGCCTCCCCTCACTTTTCTTGGGCTCAAAAAAGCAATCGCACAGACTAAGGCGCGAAAAACGAAATGAGTTCATGGACAAAAGTGAAGGCCTGCTTGCCCACCTTAAGCACTGGGGCTTAAGGTGTAAAAAAGCGAGATGAAATACAAATCTCATCTCGCTTCTTATTTATTAATATTTAATTGTTGAATCAATATACGAACCGAGTACGAGTCTGCCTCCCGTAATCTGGCTGCGAATTCTACGGGAACGACTCTAAAGTGTCTATTGGAAAATCTTTCAATGCTTAGATTGTTATACATTCCGGAAAATAAACATTACTTCACATTCGTCGGCGACGGAGACTTATGAAATAACTTAGTGACCAAGGTGACTACCGCGAGTGCTATAGCACCTACCGCCACGCCTAATACGATATTAATAGCCGCACCACCAAACCACGCGACCAAACCACCAAAGCGGCCGAGATTCTCACTAATATGATGTATAAACGGTATACCGTGGACAAGAATACCGCCCCCCACCAAAAACATGGCGATAGTACCAACCACAGCTAAGATTTTCATTAGTCGTGGAGCAGTTAGTAACAACAAGTTTCCAAGTTTACGTTGCACCTCTAGAAATACGCTCTTCCCTTGCTTGCGCAACAAATACAAACCTATATCGTCAAGCTTTACAATTAGGGCAACAAACCCGTACACACCCACAGTCATAATGATGGCAATACTGCACACAGATACTACCTGGGTAATAAATGCGGCCTGAGCCACAGCGCCCAAAGTAATAACAATAATTTCAGCTGATAAAACAAAATCAGTACGAATAGCGCCTTTAATTTTTTCTTTCTCGAAAGCGACCATATCTATTGCCGGGTTTGCAACTGCCGCTGCCAGCTCTTTTAAATGTTCCTGCTCTTCTTTAGCGTGCAAAAACCTGTGTGCTAGCTTTTCCACACCCTCATAACACAAATAGGCACCACCCAACATTAACAAGGAGGTTATCAGCCAAGGGACAAACGCACTGATAAGCAGAGCCGTGGGAACCAAAATGACCTTATTGAGAAATGAGCCTTTAGCCACCGCCCAGACCACCGGCAATTCCCGATTAGCTTGAACGCCCGAAACCTGTTCTGCATTAAGTGCTAGATCATCACCCAATACACCGGCCGTTTTTTTCACCGCTATTTTAGTCATCACTGCCACGTCATCTAATGCAGCA
>JANPKH010000102.1:0-1619 GCA_031425935.1 Gammaproteobacteria bacterium
GTTGCATCGGGCAAGGTCGACATCATCCTGCTCTACAAGATAGACCGGCTCACCCGTTCGCTATCAGACTTTGCCCGTATTGTGGATGTGCTGGACAAGGCTGGAGCAAGCTTCGTCTCGATCACCCAGTCGTTCAATACCACTACCAGCATGGGCCGGTTGACGCTCAATATGCTGCTGTCGTTCGCTCAGTTCGAGCGGGAAGTCACCGGCGAGCGCATTCGCGACAAGATAGCGGCATCGAAACGCAAGGGTATCTGGATGGGTGGCACTGTCCCGCTTGGCTATGACGTTCGTGAGCGGAGGTTGGTGGTCAACAAAAAGGAGGCGAAGCTCGTCCGGCATATCATGCAGCGCTATATCGAGCTGAACTCGGTTGCCGAACTCGCGGCCGAGCTGACGCGAGACGGATATCGAACAAAAGTTCAAATACGGACCAGCGGTCCGCACAAGGGCGGCTGTCCATTCCGGCGTGGGACAATCTATCATTTGCTGAGCAACCGGATTTACCGTGGGATGATCGTTCACCGGGGAGAAGCGTTCCCCGGCGATCATGAAGCGATAGTGTCGGATAACCTTTGGAACGCTGTCCAACAGACTATTGCCGAGAGAAGCAGTGGAGGCGCGTCGCCGTCCAGGTCAAGGCACCCCAGCTTGCTCATTGGGAGGATAGTCGACGGCCTTGGAAGGCCAATGACCCCAACCCATGCCCAGAAAGGTAAGCATCGCTATCGCTATTATGTGACCCGCCCCGATGCGGCAGATGGACATGCCCAGTGGCGCGTACCTGCTTCCGACGTAGAAAAGCTGGTCTGTGGCGAGGTGGAGAAAATGCTGCTCGACCAGCGCCAGTTGCACGACATGCTAGCAGAGGAGGATCGGACGCCGAATAATCTGCAGCGCTTGTTCAGCCGCGCGGACATTGCGGCGGCAACGTTGCGAAGCGGGCGCGCGATCGACAAGCAGGGACTATTAGGAGCCATTATCGGCCAAGTTCAGCTCCGTGAAGACGCAATGGACGTTAGCATCGGCTCCGCCGAACTGCTTAAAATGTTCGGGCTTGAAGCTGAGCCGCAACATCTGGGCGCGATGCATCTGACCTGCGCAACATCCCGGATCCGCAAAGGTCATGAAATCAGGCTTGTCATTCCGTCATCGCAGCCGAACACGCCTCAACCCGTTCGCAACGAAAGGCTGGTCGGCCTGCTTGCTGAAGCCAAGGCGGCAGCGGACCTTGTCGGCTCCCATCAAGAGCGGTCGTTAAATGCAATCGCAACCAAACATGGCCGATGCCGCACACATCTTGCCAAGCTCGTCGCGATGTCCTGTCTCGCACCAGACATTGTGACGGCGATAATCGAAGGAAAACAGCCGGTATCGCTGCGCAAGCGGCAACTGCTCGCCGCTGAACTTCCGCTGTCATGGGGCGACCAACGTACGGTCCTTGGGTTCGCCCCGTTGTAGTCAGAAAAAGTTCTCTCTCGGCGAGAACCGAGACTATCGGTCATTTTGTCGACATTCGACATTGGAAATATAAAGCGTAGGCCGCACCTCAATTTGAAAACTCGCATGAATCCATTCACCGTCCACCGCGGCCTTGTCGCTACGCTTGATCGTTC
>JANPKH010000103.1:0-20738 GCA_031425935.1 Gammaproteobacteria bacterium
GGCGGAGAAAATATACATAAATAATCCTAATGATTTTACAAATTTTGCTTTGAGTTAAATGGTCATAATCACGCGTAATGAATCTAACCTTAATTTTGCTTGCGATAAATATTGTTGGCTTATCACCAAACGTTGTTGCAAGTAATTAATTTCAGATTGGCGAACATTGGGATTTACTTTTGCCAATGCGTTCATGCGAGCAAGCTCAGCATTAATTTCATTGGCAACTTGTTGCTGTGCTGCCGCGATTAACGCCGACTGCTGTGGCAAAGCTTTTTCCTCTGCTTTGTGTAACATATCATTTAATGCAGGGCGCGCATGGCGAACCAAACTTTGCGCGTTATTGCGTGGTACTTTTTGCAATAACCTACTCATTTTTTCAATACTTAGCAAAGCACTTAAATCTTTACCGTTAGTATCCATCAATATGCGCAACATGGATTGCGGAATAAAACGGAATAATTGTAACTCGGCGGGCGCAGGGCAATGCAATACGAACAAAGCTTCTAACATCAAATTACCCGCTTGCAACGGAGGTAATTTTAAGGTGCAGAATGCGGTATTACCAAACTCCGTAAGCGCAATTAATTCTTGAGCACCGCGAACTAATGGGTGCTCCCATGTAATAAACTGCAAATCTTCACGGGATAAAGCTTGCTGGCGTTGATAGGTAATTGTTAAACCAACTTCAGGCAAACCAGGGAACTGCTCTATGCGCATATGTTCGCTGGGATGTAATACTAAACTATGCTCACTGTGGCGTTCTGAATCAATACCAAAAGCATCGAATACTGAATCCATATAATCTTGCAAGTTTTCATCGTCGTCTTTTTCTGCTAATAAATTTACTAACCCCGCTGCTGGCAATTGTTTGCATGAATTTAGCTCCAACAAACGATCACGACCTTGTTGCAATTGCATTACTAAATCAGTCGCATAGCTTTTAGTTTCCTGGAGCAACACTGCAAAAGCAGCAGCGTCATTACTCACTAAAGACTCTAGCAAAGGCTCACGGAATTTTACATACACAGTTTGGCCAATGGCGCAGGTTTTTTCAAAACCATTTAAACCCTGATGATACCAATCAATTAATTTTTCCTGCGTACCGCCAGAATAAAATGGTGTATGTACATTAACAGTTGCCGTTTGACCAATACGATCCAAACGACCAATGCGTTGCTCCAGTAAATCAGGGTTAAGCGGTAAATCAAATAAAACGATATCTTGCGAGAATTGAAAGTTGCGGCCTTCACTGCCAATTTCAGAACAAATTAAAACCTGCGCACCCTCCTCCATATCCGCAAAATAAGCTGCAGAACGATCTCGCTCCACCAAACTTAATCCTTCATGGAACACCGAGGTAAATAAGCCTTTACGCAAGCGTAAATAATCTTCTAATGACTGTGCAGTATTTGCACTGGCGCAAATAACCAAAACTTTTTTACGGCGATTTTGTTTTAACCAGTCACATAACCACACCACACGCGGGTCGTGCAACCACCAATCATTGTGTTCCTGTTGCCAATAATATTCAGCGCACATTTGTTGCGCCAAAGGTAAGCCGCTGAGTTGTATTAATTGTTCGGAAGAAATAGTTAGCGGATGTTTATGTAATTTTCGCTCAGGGAATCCTGGCACTGAATTGCGAGTATTACGAAACAATACTCTGCCGGTACCGTGCCTGTCTAACAAATAACTAATCGCTTTATCTACGGCTTGACCAAGATTTTCTGTTACCGCTAATTGTGATAATTCTTCTAGTGTTTCCTGTGGCAAATAAGCTGCCAATTGTTTACGGAAATCAGCTGGAATGGTGCCTATTGATTCTGAATGAATACTTAAAAGTGATTGCACTAATTCGTTAAGCGGTGCGTAAGATTGTTGTTCAGCAGTAAATTTTGCTAAATCGTAATAGCGATCCGGGTCAAGTAAACGCAAACGGGCAAAATGACTTTCCAAACCTAATTGTTCGGGCGTAGCCGTTAAAAGCAATAAACCTTTAGCAACTTTTGCTAAGCCCTCGATACATTGATAAGCGACGCTGACGGACTTTTCGCTCCACTGCAGATGGTGTGCTTCATCCACTAATAATAAATCCCATTCTGCGTCAAGAGCTTGCGCATAGCGCACAGGATTATTAGTAATAAAGTCGAGTGAACATAAAATTAATTGTGCAGTTTCAAAAGGGTTATCACTACCTGCTTCTGCGATGTCAGTGTCATCTTTGAAATCATCTACATAATCAATGGATTCTTCAAAACTATCCAAACCAACCAGTGCCTGGCAGCGGGCTTCATCCAACAACGTAAACGCTAAATTAAAACGACGCAACATTTCAACCAACCATTGATGTTGCAGGCTAGTTGGCACCACTATTAACGCGCGCTTTACCCGGCCACTCATTAATTGCTGATGTAAAATTAATCCGGCTTCAATCGTTTTCCCCAAACCAACTTCATCGGCCAATAGCACGCGCGGCTCATGACGCTGTGCAACCTCATTAGCGATATACAATTGATGTGGCAATAATTGCACTCGCGGCCCAGCCAAACCAAAGATAGGTGACTGACGATGCAAATTTAAATAATGGAGTGTCTGATAACGTAAAGTAAAATGAGTGTGCTTATCTATTTGGCCAGCAAATAATCGATCGCGTGGAGTGCTAAATTGTACAAAGCTATCTAGCTCAAATTCCGGAATGGTTAATTCCACTTGTTCTTCCGTAACACCAAAATATAACAGGCAACCATGCTGTTCTAATACCCGCGTAATTTTTACGTTAGTACCATCCTGATGGCGCACCTTTTCACCCACCTCATACATCACACGGCTTACAGGCGCATTATCGATTGCATAGGTACGGCGCTCTCCCGCTGCCGGAAAACTGAGCGTTAAGCGGCGGCTAACCACATCTAACACTATACCCAAACCCAACTCGGCCTCTGCTTCACTGATCCAACGTTGACCAATTACGTATTGCGCTTTACTCACTAGAACACCCAATTTAAACAAATAGTAAAAAGTCGTGCATCATACTGTTTTAGTGACGCAATTCCAAAAAAATCAGAAAATATCAAAGAATTGCGACAACCAAGAGATGATTGCACCCTGAATTTTCGTTACCATTGGCCCACAAAGAATGAGTGAAAGGATAAAAAATATGTTTACCAATACACAGACTGCACCGGTAGCCGCAAAGACTATGCAAGTCATTCAGCAGAACGACTTCTTACAATTAACTTCTAGCAAAGACTATTACCCCAATAGCAAAGGTTCGGGGTTACCCCTAATTCATGTGCAAACTACTTTATGCAATGCCGTTATTGCATTACAAGGGGCACAGTTGTTGGAGTTCTCAACAATAAACAGCCAGCCATTATTATGGCTGAGCCCTAATTGCAATTTTACTTCAGGCGTCGCTTTACGCGGAGGAATACCTGTTTGCCTGCCATGGTTTGGCGTTAATGCTCAAGACCCCAAAAAGCAGAAACATGGTTTTGCCCGCAACGAAACTTGGCAATTGAATAGCGCAACTTTATTCGGCGATGGTTCAGCAGAACTCATATTTACTTTTGCAAGCGAAGCAAATAATTTATTCGAATTTAATTTCACTAGCCAATTAAAAATGACACTGGGTAGTAGCGCAAAACTTGAAATTAATGTAACCAACACCGATGCAAATCCGTTTGATTGCAGTTGGGCATTGCACAGTTATTTTCCTGTTCGCTCATTAAGTGATGTGCGTGTAAAAGGCTTGGCAAGAAAAACCTATTTAGATAACCTGGAAAATTATGCTGAAAAATTTCAAACAGAAGATGTTAGCTTTCCCAGCGAAGTTGATCGGGTTTTTTATAATATTGATAACAGCTTAGCAATTGTTGGCTCGCCCAATATTACAATTACACATCACAACTGCCCAAGCGTGATTGTGTGGAACCCAGGTGCAAATGCAGCCACTATTGCTGACATAGGCGCCGGCAATGAACAAGGTTATATTTGTGTTGAGCGCGGCGCGGTATTAAACGAGAAATGGAAGTTGGCAGCGGGTGAAGGTAGAAGTGCCTGGATGGAGCTGAAAGAAATAGTTTAATTTTGGCCTCAAAAGTCAGATTTCACCTAGCAAATTATAATGTGAAATCTGACCTGTTACTTTTTTTAACTTTATTTAAAATAATATTTAATAAACACTGAAGTCGTGGTACGGTAATACTTAGTTGTATAACCATCATCCCCATAGTATTGCGGGGCACCGCTGTATTTCATTTGCGTGTACTGCCAAGAAACGTCCGCACCTACAGAAAAGTTTTCAATTGGATAGTACTCAAACCCAAGCACCGGACCAAAACTATATCCATCAAATTTTCCACTACTATCACCGGACGTATATGCCGCTCTAACACCCATAATAATATTAGTATTATAGGGAGCCTCTTTCACTTTAAACAAACCCAAACCATATTGATTAGCCCTGTAAGGGCCTGAATATTCATTTGGCTTTTGCTTAAAAGATGAAAAATAAGGCTCAACGCGAAACTCTTTAGTGATATTGATAGGAATATAAATAGTACTGCTCTCACCATTCAATGTAGCACCAAAACCATATTCAGCAGCATTTACATTTAACGAGAGAAGTAACGTAGTAGCAAAAAACATAATTTTCTTCATGAAAACTCCTTGAGTTGTAAGTTAGAAATAATCCAATTTATATTGGCGGGCAAATATATCACGCTTTTTGTAAAAATGATAAACCGAGAACTTTTTAACTACTTGCTGTTAGTCTCGTCACCCAAATAAAAAAAAGCCGCATCATTGAATGCGGCTTTTTTTAATTTCTTAATATTAGAATTAGGCCGGCAATAAATCTTTCACTGCATCGCGCTCTTCTTGCAATTCTTTTTCAGTGGCTTGCATTTTTGCGCGAGAAAATTCATTAATTGTTAAACCCTGAACGATTTCCCACTCACCGTTTTTACAGGTTACCGGGAATGAATAAATTAAGCCTTTATCAATACCGTAACTACCATCGCTGTAAACGCCCATGCTAACCCAATCATTTGCTGGAGTACCAAGCGCCCAATCGCGCACGTGATTGATAGCAGCGTTTGCAGCAGAAGCAGCAGACGAAGCGCCACGTGCAGCGATAATTGCTGCACCGCGTTGTTGAACGGTAGGAATATAATCTGCTGCGTACCAGGCTTGATCAATTAAACTCATAGCTGATTTGCCCTTAACCTGAGCTTCGTGCAAATCTGGATATTGAGTTGAAGAATGGTTGCCCCAAATAGTTAATTTGGTAATGTCGTTAATACTCGTACTTGTTTTAGTAGCCAATTGAGATAAACCACGGTTGTGATCCAAGCGTGTCATGGCAGTAAATTGACGTGGATTAATGTTTGGCGCGTTGCGTTGAGCAATTAATGCGTTGGTATTAGCAGGATTTCCGACTACTAATACTTTGATATTACGTGAAGCATTATTGTCGATAGCCTGACCTTGAACAGAGAAAATCGCAGCGTTTGCAGCCAACAGATCTTTACGCTCCATACCTGGGCCACGTGGACGAGCGCCTACTAGCAACGCGTAGTCAGAATTCTTAAAGGCAACAGCCGGGTCATCAGTCGTCACAATACCAGCCAACAATGGAAACGCACAATCGTCCAACTCCATTGCGACACCTTGCAAAGCCTTAAGGGCTGGGGTGATTTCTAACAACTGGAGAATTACTGGTTGATCTTTGCCCAACATGTCGCCAGCGGCAATACGGAACAATAAAGAATAACTAATTTGGCCAGCGGCTCCAGTGACGGTAACTCTAACAGGTGATTTCACGATAAGACTCCATTTGCAGGTGGTATGGGGTTGAAAGACGGAAGTTGATGGCATTTTGCGCCAAACATTACAGATAAAACTGGCGAGCATTATAGTGTTTCAGTAGGAATTTGCATCATTTGCTTTATGATGTGGCCTTATATTTCACCCATTATTCATTGGCCAATTTATCAAGAGTTTGAATTATGCGCACATTTTTGACGACAGGAACCTTTATTTTATTCACGCTAATCAGTGCCTGTAGCAGCAGCCCCGAAATACCAAACAAGGGCGCCGATTTAGATACATTAGAGGCACACGCAAATTACATTAGTAGCAAAAATACATGTAAAAAAATGACCGAGATGAATATTCAACTTCTTGAAAAACCATTTTTACTAGGAGCCTTTGATATTCGCGATGGTATTGCCGCACGTGTGCCCGCAGCGAGTTATAACGAGTTACTTGAAACACTGACTAAAAGCTCTTCCCCACTCGTGAGCTCGTCCCCCGCAGTTAACTCTGCACCTAAATCAGACAACAATGCTACTGAGCTACCTACTGGTTTGCGCACTACTGAAGAACGTCTAAGTTATGTCATTGCACAAGCAATTGCTAAAAGTTTTGGTAAAAATGGAATTCCGGTACTTCCAGCCAGTATGGCTGTAGGGTTTAAAGATGCACAAACAACAAAGTCCCCTAAAATTTCAACTTCAGAAGAAAAAAATATCCTTAAGATGATTAAAGAAAAAATCCAACAAACAGATAACGATTGGGCAGAAAATCGCAAGCAACATTATATTCATGAGGAAAAAATGTTTCTCGCCAACAACATTATTAAACCCGACGTTATTTCATTGGATTCTGGAGTGCAATTTATATTTCTTAAAAAAAGCAATGGTAAAACCCCAAAAGCTAGCGATTCTATAACGGTAAATTACAAAGGTTTGCTATTAGACGGCACCGAATTTGACAGCAGCTATAAACGCAATAAACCAGATACTTTTAAATTAAGCAAAATGATTCCAGGCTTTACACAAACCTTAATGCAAGTACCTGAAGGCTCAAGCGTAGTGATGTATATTCCTGCTGAATTGGCTTATGGCAAAAAAGGAACTGCCGGAGTGCCTCCCTATGCAGCCTTAACATTCGAAGTGGAGTTAATCAGCATAAAAAAATAATGGCTAACATACATCTAAGCTAGACTTTACGCTTGACAGTCTTTCGCCTCAGCGAGTAAGCGAAAGCAATAAAAATGACATATCAGGCTTATTTGCTTGCTACAAACATCAACTCATTCGAATTTAAAATATGAATACCTGGAATACTGTTACAGATAAGAATAAAACCATTCACACAGGTCATTTTTTATCTACCACCAATGATGAACTAAAATTAGACCTCGAAGCCTGCGCTGGAAAAGCAATCAGTTTACTGAAAGAAAATATTCAAGATGAATCGTTGTATCTGATGTTTGAATGGAGCCCAAGCAATTCAATATTGACGGTAGTTCTCACCGATGCAACTAAACAACAAGATGCTTGCCAGAGTGTTGTTGGTATATTTTCAGCGTTAAACCTTAAATTAAACCAACTTACTCAACTTGCATATGTAGAACAAACACAAACCCACACTGAGTTAATTAGATTTTGGCTATATGATTATTTAACAACATGTACTGAATTTTTTAAATATTCATTAGTTGCTATTTTTCACAGTGGCTCACGAAATGAATCAGAACTACTATAGAAATCGTTTTTTAATCGCAAGCGAGGGTTAAATTCCCCGTGGCTTGCCACGGAATAGATTTTTGAAACAAAAATATACCTCGCTGCTTGCGGCGAGGTGTTTAATTTCACAATGCAACACACACCATAGGCATTATATTATGAACTATTATCGTAACAGCCTAATATTAATTGGCATGCCAGGCTCGGGGAAAAGCACTCTGGGACCAATATTAGCCAAAGCATTGGAAAAAGATTTAGTAGATACCGATGCATTAATTCTCCAAAAGCGAAATAGAACGTTACAAAACATTTTGGATGAGCAAGGGTATTTAACACTGCGAGCAATTGAAGAAGAAATGCTGTTAAATACGCGCTTCCCCAACCATATTGTCGCCACGGGAGGCAGCGCTGTATACAGTGAACAAGCGATGCATCACCTAAAGCAATTTGGACCAATCATATTTTTAGACGTAACCTTACCCGAGCTGTTAAATCGTATTCACAATATTGATACTCGCGGGATAGCTCGACACCCCAATCAATCATTTGCAGAATTATTTGAAGAGCGTCGCCCACTTTATCAAAAATATGCCGACATTATTATTAGCTGCGAAAATAAGGCACCTGCATTAATTATTGACGAGATTATTTATCAAGAGGGGGAAGGTTTTGCAGAAAAAGACGCGTAATAATCAATAAAAGCACTTTATACAAAAAGCTCTACAACACCTATGATATGGCATATGGTTTGGCTTGTGTTTCACTATTATTATAATTTTTTGCAACCTTGACCGTAGTTCATACAAAGCGCTAAACCAACACCGCAGTCATCACACCACTATGAAAACGAAATTCCGAATCTTCACTTTCTATCAATGTTTTTTCCAGCTCAAGGAATATATTGATGCGTTGTGATATATCTTCATCGCCCGCTGCTTTGCGAGCAAGATGCAAATAATCTTCATAGTGACGAGCTTCTGATTTCAGCAGAGATAAATAAAAGCCTTTCAACTCATCATCCAAATGCGGTGCCAGTTTTGCGAAACGCTCGCAGGAGCGCGCCTCAATAATGGCGCCTACAATTAAAGTATCTACAAATCGGCCTGGCTCATGCGTACGCACCGGCTTACGCAATTCAGATGCGTAACGACAGGGTGTAATTTGTTCATACGGAATTCCACGCGCCTGCATAATTTGCATGACTTGTTCGTAATGACGCAACTCTTCACGCGCCAAACGCGACATTTTGTGCATCATCTCGAAATCACCTACGTAGCGATACATTAAAGTAAGCGCAGTAGACGCGGCTTTTTTTTCGCAATTGGCATGATCAAGCAATAATAAATTTTGCTGCTGCGTAGCAGATGTTATCCATGCATCAGGGGTAGCACAATGTAAAAATTGCTGGATTCGTTCAAGTGAATTCATAGTTAAATTTATTGGCTGTCAGGCACTTGCAAATTAAAATGAGGGTTAATATAACGACCATAATACGCACAAGAAAGCGCGTAAAAATCCTGATCAATATAATCGCGAATATTAGTTAATGAAGTATTTCGCCAGGCAGGTAATAATTGCAGGCCATAAATGCTGAGATTGTCAATTTGACTGGCGCCAGCGCGCAACAAATCGAATACCCAGCAATAAGAATTTTGCGCTGCATTAAATTGAAATTGCTGATGCTTTATTTGCGCTAACAACTTTTTTTCATCAACAACTTCAAATTTTTGTTGCACTACTTGCGTTAAAAAATTTTCCAAGCGCTGTGCAATGATCAATCGCTGCTCGTGAGTGTAAGCGTTCCAATCAATCACTTCGTGAGAGAAACGTTTACAGCCACGACATACTTGATCACCAATACCGGTTGAACAGACACCAATACAAGGAGTTTTTACCGGTTTAAATAATTGCATAAATAAATTATGTGGAATAAAAGATAATAAAAAAACAAGTAACCAATATTTAGTAAGGTGCCCCGGTAACATCCAATTCTAATTTCCAAATTGAACCAGCGCCGGATATATACAGTGTTTTACCCATCGCACCTCCAAATGCAGCATTGGTTACATTGGCATCTACTTTAATAGTAGCGATTTGATTACCTGCAGGTGTAAAGACGCGCAAACGTTGTGATGTATGCTCAGTCACGTAAATATTACCAAGACAATCTACTGCCATACCGTCAGGAACGCTAACACCAGTGACTAAATCTTTGCCCGCTTGCGGTACGCCATTCACAATTGGATAAGCGCGCAATACACCCTGTTCACCACCACCAGCCACGTAAAGCACATCGCCCGCTGGAGACAAAGAAATACCATTAGGATTACTCATAGAGCTATCGACTACAGTGACAGTGCCGTCAGCACTTACACGATATACATTGGTTTTATCTTGGCCACCAGGTGCTGCATCGCGTTGAAAAGACGGGTCAGTGAAATAAATGCTGCCGTCAGCCGCAAGGGCTAAATCATTGGGCGAATTAAACACATTGCCATTAAATTGCTCGGCCATAGCAGTGCGCTCACCTGTAGCAATATTGAAGCGAGAGAGACCTTTAAACTTGTGCGTGCCTGCAACTATATTACCTTGCGCATCTACTGCCAAACCATTACTGCCGCTGTCGTTAATAGCAGTGGTCATTTCACCATGCGCATCCAAACGTTGGATGCGGGAAGGAAAACCTGAGGCAAACGTAAAATCAGAAAAATAAAGCGAACCGTTTATCCACACCGGCCCTTCATATAAACCAGCTTCGGTACGAGTTGTATTAGCACCAGGAACACGGTCGGCAACCAAATCACCTGAAGGGGCAACGCCAGGACAACTAGCTGAAACAACCGCAGGCTCAACCGATGTTGCTTTTATCTCTACAGGTTCAGAAGATTTTTTTTGGCAGCCCATCATCGCTAACATTGTTAAGCTAAGCGCTGCGGCATGCGTAAAAGATAAATTATTTATTTTCATAATGTTTCTCTGTAGTTATTGGCGTTCGTTATTGGCATTAGTTATTTGGTTTAGATACTGTTTCTTATATCGACCATGGAGTCCTAGCTAACTGTTAATCTCCCAGGCGTTTGCAAGATTATCGAATTCTATACAGGGTAGATTGAACCTACAATGCTTTAATCTTCAATTTCTCAATCTGATCCCTTAACCTCGCAGCCACTTCAAATTCCAAATCTTTTGCAGCGTTAAACATCTGTTTTTCCAGCAGCTCAATGGATTTCCATAGATTTTTTGGATCAACTTCAACAGTGTATTTACCCAGCTTTTCTGCAACAGCAGCACGGTTGCGGGAATTACGCCCACCGGAACCGGGAGTTTGGTTGCCTTCCATAATATCGGTAATACTTTTGCGAATACCTATAGGCGTGATGCCGTGTTTTAAATTGTGGGCCACTTGTTTTTCACGGCGACGATCAGTTTCTTCAATAGCGCGTTGCATGGAGCCGGTAATTCTATCCGCATACAAAATTGCTTTCCCGTTGATATTACGCGCAGCGCGGCCAATAGTTTGAATGAGTGAGCGATCTGAACGTAAGAAGCCTTCTTTATCAGCATCCATAATGCATACTAGAGATACTTCTGGCATATCCAAACCTTCACGCAGTAGGTTTATACCAACAAGCACATCAAATTCGCCAAGGCGAAAATCGCGAATAATTTCTACGCGCTCTACCGTATCAATATCCGAATGCAAATAACGCACTCGAATTCCATGCTCAGCCAAATAATCGGTTAAATCTTCGGCCATACGCTTGGTAAGCACGGTGATAAGTACACGTTCATCTTTTGCCGTACGCAAAGCAATTTCTGAAAGCGCATCATCTACTTGTTTGCCTGCCGGGCGAATTTCTATTTCAGGGTCTATCAAACCCGTGGGGCGCACAATTTGCTCAACCACCTGCCCCGCATGTTCTTTTTCATAATTGCCAGGCGTAGCTGATACGAAAATCATTTGTGGTGCCAAATGCTCCCACTCATCAAATCGCATTGGGCGATTATCCAATGCAGATGGCAAACGAAAACCGTATTGCACAAGTGTTTCTTTCCGCGAGCGGTCACCTTTATACATGGCGCCAATTTGTGAAACCGTAACGTGAGATTCATCGATGACTAACAGCGACTGCGCTGGCAAATAATCAAACAATGTCGGTGGTGGTTCGCCAGGAGCGCGGCCAGATAAATAACGCGAATAGTTTTCAATGCCGTTGCAATAACCTAATTCTTGCATCATTTCCAAATCGTAACGCGTGCGCTCTTCCAAACGTTGTGTTTCCACCAACTTATTATTTTCGCGCAAAAATTCGAGACGATCTCGCAACTCATCTTTGATGTTATCAATCGCATCAACAATTGTTTCGCGTGGTGTTACATAATGCGATTTCGGATATACAGTAAAGCGCGGAACTTTGCGCATTACTTCGCCAGTGAGCGGATCAAAAATGGAAAGTTTTTCAATTTCATCATCAAATAATTCTACCCGTATGGCTTCGCAATCTGAATCAGCCGGATATATATCGATAACATCACCACGTACACGATAATTAGCGCGGTAAAAATCCACATCATTGCGGGTGTACTGTAATTCAGCCAAACGACGTAAAATAGCACGTTGATCTATTTTGTCGCCGCGCACTAAATGCAGCAACATTTTCATGTAAGACTGAGGGTCGCCTAAACCGTAAATTGCGGAAACTGTTGCAACCACTATGGCATCTTTTCGCTCCAATAAAGCTTTAGTCGCTGATAAGCGCATTTGCTCAATATGCTCATTAACAGACGAATCTTTTTCAATAAATGTGTTGGATGAAGGCACATAGGCTTCGGGTTGGTAGTAGTCGTAATAAGAAACAAAATATTCCACTGCGTTATTAGGAAAAAACTCTTTAAATTCGCCATACAACTGCGCTGCCAAGGTTTTATTGTGCACCATAATTAACGTGGGGCGTTGCACATGAGCAATGACATTGGCAATGGTAAATGTTTTACCAGACCCGGTTACACCTAATAAAGTCTGATGCGCCAAGCCAGCTTCAATTCCTTGAATTAAACCAGCGATGGCTGTCGGCTGATCTCCTGCGGGCGAAAAATCACTTTTTATTACAAATTCTTTTGACATAAATAAGCCGTTTACTGAGTATCAATTAATTTTCTACCGCTACGACCATTACAGATTTAGCAGGCAATTTAATGCTGAGTTTGCCTCCTTTAGCTTGCGCATTAAATACAGCGGGCTTAATTGTCTCGGGCTTATCAAAAGTGTTATGAGCATCCATTGCAGCTGAGGTGAGTACACGACCTTTTACACCAGAAATTTTTTCACCTGCAATATTTACTGCAACATCTACCGCTTGTTTTGGATTAGTGTTTACCAAAGCTAAATACAACTTGCCATCTTTACCGCGTGCAGCTGACGCGCTCACTTCCTGAATACTATTAACACCTAAAGAATATTGACGAGGATTGTTAATACTTGTAGGTAATGACGTTGCATTCTGGAACGGCTGATACATTTCAAATGCATGGTAAGTCGGAGTCAAAATCATTTTATCTTTATCTGTTAAAATCATTGCCTGTAAAACGTTAACCATTTGCGCAATCATGGTCATGTGTACACGATCTGCGTGCTTGTGAAAAATATTAAAATTCAGCGCCGCAACAACTGCATCACGCAAACTATTTTGCTGATACAGGAAGCCGGGGTTCTCGCCTTTTTCCACGTCATACCATGTACCCCACTCATCCACATAAAAACCAATTTTTTTCTCAGGATCATTTTTATCCAAAGCTTTCTTATTTTCAGTAATGAATCCATCCATCCGCAAGGTTTGCTGAAGAGTGGAAATCCACTCATTCTCAGGGAAACCCGTGGCAGCACCTTTTACTTTCCACTCACCGGTTGGAATGGTGTAGTAGTGAAAGCTAATACCATCTACACGCAAGCTCCAATTGGCTTTTATATTTGCACTTAAATAGTCAGACCAACGAGTGTCGTCTCCAGTACCACCACTGGCAATTAATTTTGGGCGATTATTTTCCGGCGTTTTTAAGAAGCTCGCATACTGGTTGTAGAGATTGGTGTAATACTCGGGAGTCATATTGCCCCCGCAACCCCAAGCCTCATTACCCACAGCAAAATAATGTACGCGGAATGGTTTATCACGGCCATTTTTGCGACGTAATTCAGCCAGCGTGGACTTTCCTTCTCCAGTCATATACTCAAGCCACTCCGCCATCTCCTGCGGTGTACCTGTACCTAAATTGCCGTTTACATAAGCATCAGCGCCGAGCAATTCAACTAGATCAAAAAATTCATGGGTACCTACTGCGTTGTTTTCTTCAACACCACCCCAGTTGGTATTCATTTTAACCGGCCGTTGATTGCGTGGGCCTATACCTTCGCGCCAATGGTATTCATCGGCAAAGCAACCACCCGGCCAACGTACGAGAGGGACCTTTAAATTTTTAAGCGCACCTACAACATCGTTACGCCAACCTTTAGTGTTGGGAATTTTGGAGTCAGGGCCTACCCAAATTCCTTCATAAATACCATGACCAAGATGCTCAGCAAACTGACCGTAAATATCTTTATTAATTACAGGGCCCGGTTTTTGGGCATCGACAACGATTTCAATTTTGTCAGTTGCGAACACATTAACTGCAACTAAAATAAAACTCGCAACCACCAGCCTTATGCTGAGATTTAACATAGCACTCCCCTAAAATTTAATGTAGCTGGTTTTAAATGCAACAGGCTTTGAACTTAACAGGCTTTAAATTTAATAAGCTTTATATGTGACAAGCTTTAAATGTAACAGGTTTTAATTGTCGGTAAGTCGATGCAACTCGCACCATTGATGAAATTTTTCCAATCCCTCATTCCATTCGCCAAAACCAGCATCTGGATTAATATGACCTTTAGCGCCAACAAATTCCAATTCGCTTGCCCAATTTTTAGCAAAAAACTCACTGCGTCTAACTTTGCAATAAGGATCATTTGTACTAGCAATCATTTTGCTGGGAAATGGCAGAGGAGTTAAAGGATATTTGGAGTAACCACGAATAGCGGGGGGAACATTTGACTGCAGCGGGTCTGGTACTGCAACCATAAATGCACCGGCAATTTTTTTCTCATTATTTATTGGAAAACGTTTCGCCCATTCCACCAAGGTTAAACCACCCAAGCTATGACTAATGAAAATAATAGGCTCGTCAATTTTTTGTACACACGCCTCCAAACAATCTACCCACACGCTGCATTCTGGCTCTGTCCAATGCTTTTGCTCTAACCAGTAACTATTAGGGATTTTTTTGAACCACTTATTTTGCCAGTGCTCACCGCGTGAATTGCCAAAACCAGGAATAAAAACATATGCGGTCATTAACAGATCCCTCAAATAAATTTTTAATAAACATCAATTTTAATACTAATTTAAATTGATGTTTACAGTTAACAATTTTTTAATTTTTAATTGCACTATAAGTTAGTTACCTAACTGTTTAGTGTATGTATTTATGCATATGTTTTTACATTTAAAATGACGTGTTTAATATATTGTCACTCCTTAAATTTAAAGCCTCTTAATTAAATTAAAAGCTTCTTATTAAATTCAAAGCTTCTTATGCTTAACTTCAACATAAGTAGAGTATTCAATCAGTTCGGATAAATTTTTATTCACATTACCAAAAAGCTATCGGCCAAGCTACCAAGTTAGCAAATGTTTGGCAATTGTTCTTTCAAAATTTCTGCTAACTTGCGTGTTGCTGGCCCCGCGAAATCTTTATCAGAAAAGGTTAAATAGGTCGTCACTTCGCGTTCCGCGCCCACCTCCACCGGAAGATATTTTAAACTGCCCGCCGCGATTGCTTCTTTTGTATAGGCATCCGGTAGCCAAGCATAACCAAGCCCCATACGAATTGCTTCAAGTGACGTGTTAATGTGACTCACTGTCCAACGTTGTTCAGCTTCTTGCCAGCCTTCGGTGTGACGCCGATATTGGCCAGAGTCGCGTACGATAATTTGGCGATGCTCTCGCATGTCTTCAAAGGTGACGGGCCGCCCTAAAAGTTGTAGGGGATGGTTAGGGCTAGAGACGCCATGCATAGTTACCGTCATTAATTTTTCGCCCATAAATCCAGTGGGAACGCGTGAACCAATCGCTAAATCCACCTGCCGCTGTAGCAACGCATCTTCAGTGCCGCTCAATACTGATTCGAAAATTTCTACGCGAGTATCAGGAAAGTCTCCGGCAAATATCGCCAAACAATACAGCACTTTTGCAGGCGGGATAATTAAGTCAGCCGCAACTTTGACCAGCGGCTCAACATGCACAGCCAAACAACCTGCCGACTTTTCCAAGCGGTCGGCTTGGTCTAATAACAATTTCGCACGGCGATAAAGCAACTCTCCCACAGGTGTAGCAACGGCCTTGCGACCTTGAAGATTAAATACTTTTACATCCAGTGCCTGCTCAAGCTGGGAAATGGCGTAGGAAACCGCCGATTGGCTTTTATCCAGCTGCTCCGCCGCCCTGGCATAACCACCTGCGTCGATTACGGCAAGTAACGACCGCCACTGCTCCAAGGTAACTTTATTGGGTGTAGCTATCGCGCCATTGGGCGCGCTATTAGGGACGCTCATAAAATATCAATCCAATTTTTCGATTAAACCCTGCTAAATATCGCTATTTATCATTCGTTCGTCAAATCATTTAATAGATACAAGGCAATTAGGCCTAAAAGATTCTTGAATTTTGAGGAACACAACATGAACACTCTTCTGCAAATTAAAAGCAGCTTATTTGGCGACAATGGCAACTCAAGCACCCTAAGCAATGAATTCGTACAAAATTGGCGAGCACAGCATCCAGACGGTAAAGTCGTTGTGCGCGATCTCGCCGAAGAAGCTGTACCGCACTTAACTGCCGCGCGCGTGTCCGCCTTTTTTACACCGGCGGACAAACGCAGTGCTGAGCAACAAGGCTTTGTAGATTATTCGGACATATTAATTAATGAATTAAAAGAAGCCGATGCCATTGTGATTGGCGTGCCTTTATATAACTTTGGCATACCGTCCACGCTAAAAGCTTACTTTGACCAATTGGCTCGTGCCGGAGTGACATTTAAATATAGCGAAACTGGTCCAGTGGGCCTGCTTGCGGATAAACCCGTACACATCATTGCCGCTCGCGGTGGTTTCCATGTAGGTAAAACATCAGATTCGCAAACAGCTTATTTAAATACATTTTTAAATTTTCTTGGCTTTAAATCCATTCATTATATTTATGCGGAAGGTTTAAATTTATCAGCAACTAAAGACCAATCGTTAATCGATGCGCGCGAAAAAATTGAGCAAGCAACAGCGGCATAAGTGCTTTATCATGATTACCTCTAAACAATTTCGGAGCAATGATCATGCAACTTTTCTGTGAAAAAACCTGTAGTGCTTGTAATGCAGACGCACCAAAAGCAACGCCAGAACAATTAGATGAAGGGCTTTCACAACTACCGAAATGGAAACTTGTTCAAGTTAATGGCGTGGATCAACTTACACGTATCTATACCTTTAAAAACTTCGTGGCTGCACTTAAATTCTCTAACGCGGTAGGTTCATTGGCAGAAGACCATAACCACCACCCTGCACTACTGACTGAATGGGGAAAGGTAACGGTAAATTGGTGGACACACAAAATTAAAGGTATTCACGAAAATGATTTAATTATGGCGGCAAAAACTGAAAAACTTTTTGCAGATTTAAATTAAATCTAAACGATGGGGTAAACGAAATGCTAAAACAGCTGCAATCTATTATTCAAGGACAATTGACCAGTGATGGCGCCGGAGTGCGCATAAAGCGCAGCTTGGGCCAGTCACAGCGCGCCCGTTTTGATCCGTTTTTAATGCTCGATGAATTTGGTTCAGCAAGCGCTACAGATTACATTGCCGGTTTCCCCTCACATCCACATCGCGGTTTTGAAACTGTTACCTACATGCTTGAAGGCCACATGCTGCATGAAGATCACATGGGCAATAAAGGCCATTTAAAAAATGGTGATGTGCAATGGATGACGACTGGGCGAGGTATTATTCATTCGGAAATGCCACAGCAAGAAGAAGGTGTAATGCGCGGCTTTCAACTCTGGTTAAATTTACCTGCGGCTGAAAAAATGAAACCCGCTGCTTATAAAGATATTCCTAGCAGTGAAATTCCTGTTGCCAATTTAAATAATGGCGGTTGCATAAAGGTAATTGCAAATACTGCAATTATTGACGGGGAAAAAATCGCTGGTCCCATACAAGGCTTAACAACCGATCCCATTTATTGGGACATACATTTGCCAGCGAATACTGCGTTTGCACATGCAATTCCGGCAAGCCATAACACATTTATTTATGTGTACGAAGGCGAACTTGTGATAGGCGACTTTGATAAACAGCAACCCAGGGATAAAGAGCAACCTCGGCTATCAGCAGGTAATGCAGGTTTACTTGGCGCTGGAGATGAAATACATGTTGCTGCCCTAGTGCAGGATACTCGTTTCATTTTGCTTGCGGGCATTCCACAAAACGAGCCGATTGTACAATACGGCCCCTTTGTAATGAACACGCAAGAGGAAATTGAACAAGCATTGCAAGACTATCGCAATGGGGTATTAACGGGGTAGCTATCGCATATTAAATCACCGCGTAGCTGCATAGGCCTGGATATAATGTTTTAACAATTTCTCATTGGCTTTAACAAAAGCGATATCCGTTGGAGAAACAGCAATAACAGCTGGATCGGATTTTTCGCGCAATGTTTTTTTCTCTTCAGTTGTTAAATGGCTCATTTTACCGGCGAGAAAACTAGCCGCGATGGCGTTACCTAATTTAGTGCTTAAACGTCTATATTCACCAACGGATTTCCAACCGCGCTGGAACGTAATTGCTTTAGCTGCTTCCAGCATGTTCTTTTTTTGCAGGAAAGTATTAATTTTTTGATCTTGCTCCGCCGCTGGCAATAAATCGAATGCAGCTAATTCTTCCTCCGTCTTAAACATGGTATCTACGGTTTGAATAATGGTTGTAAAATCACGATTTGAATCCATCCACCGCTGCACAGACTGCACATTTAAAGTGGAATTATTAGGTAGTAATTGTGCCTGCGCATATCCACACACAAGAAATGACATCACTGCCAAAAACTTTAAAATATTCATCAATTAATTCCGCAAAATTTTCTAGAATTGATTACTTCGCCAATCTCAATGTAATACTGGTGGTTAAAGCCCATATCCAATAAAAAAATAATACTACAAATGGAGTGAGCATTCCCAACGACAAACCGGCAACTCCTTTACCTTCATAAAATGGGTAAATTACAAATAGCTGCACGCCAGTAGGAATTAAACATAAAACAAAACTACGCATGAAAGTACTGCTGGCAAGTATCGGCAATAAAAATACAAAACCCCATAATCCACCCCACACAATGCGCGGATAAACCCAATAGGCCGCATATGAGCCGCTGAGCTGCACATGGAGCGAATGAAGTAACCCGTAATGAGTTGCAAGGTTCATGGCGATAATTTGCACTAACGCACCCAAACAGCCCGCGGCGAATACAACAAGTAAATTTTTCATACAACTGTCTCAATAGTAAATAGTTTTATTAGATAGATAAATTGACAATCAAGTTAAAAAACATAAGTAGCCAAAAGTTACAGATGTCATGTGATGTTTATTATACGGTGATAGCCAAATAAAGTGGCAGCTAACAGAAAACTTAGATGATAGAATTGCGGCTGATTTTTGCACATCTGATAAGCTAACTAAACAACACTTTAAGCTGCACCTTAAAGAATCGTTAGACCACTTGATAGAGACCGTAGATATTCATGTATCGTTTTTTTGAAAACCTCATCAAGCCCTTCCCGCCCGAAGCGCCTAAACAGCCACCAAAAACCTTGTTTGCATTTTGCCGATATTACGCAAAAGGCTGCGAACCCTATTTGATCTTCATGGCAATATTAACGGGCGGCATTGCGGTGATGGAAGTATCGCTATTTGGTTTTTTAGGAAAATTAGTCGATTGGCTTAATACCCACACCCCCGCCAATTTTATGAATGAATCCAGGCATGAATTATTTATGATGGGGGCAATTGTATTAGTGGGGCTACCTCTAACCGTATTTTTGCACAGTTTAATTATGCACCAAACCCTGCTGGGCAATTTCCCCATGCGCATACGCTGGCAAGCGCATCGTTACTTATTGGGGCAGAGTTATCAATTTTATCAGGATGATTTTGCCGGGCGTATCGCTACCAAAGTGATGCAAACATCCTTGGCAGTGCGCGAAACTATTATGAAATTGCTCGATGTGCTTCTGTATGTATTCATCTACTTTTCTGGAGTTATCGTTTTATTCTTAACCCTGGATTTCCGCTTAGCCATTCCTTTAATCATTTGGATTTTTTCTTACGCCAGCTTACTGTATTATTTTTTACCACGGCTAACAAAAGTATCAACACGTCAAGCTGACGCACGTTCAGATATGACCGGACGTTTGGTAGACACTTACACCAATATTTCTACCGTAAAATTATTTTCACACTCCAACCGCGAAGCCGAATATGCCAAACAAGGTATGGAATATTTTTTAGGTACTGTTCACCCACAAATGCGTTTAGCTACTGCACTAAGCTCTAGTGTATGGGCCATTAATGCATTACTCATTTTTTCGGTAGCTTCTGTTTCAATTTGGTTGTGGAGTAATGTTGCCATTACTACTGGCGCCATCGCAGCAGCAATTGGTTTAGTATTGCGTTTGAACGGCATGGCGCAATGGATTATGTGGGAAGTATCTGCGCTGTTTGAAAATATAGGTACTGCTAAAGATGGTTTAAATACCCTTTCAATTCCCTGCGAAGTTCAGGACGCACCCGACGCAAAACCTTTGCAATTAGTTCAAAGTAGCATTAGTTTCAACGATGTGAGTTTTCACTACGGAAAAGGCAGCGGCATAATTAGTCATTTTAATGTGCAGATTAAACCCGGCGAAAAAATTGGTTTAGTGGGACGCTCAGGCTCGGGAAAATCTACTCTTGTTAATCTATTGCTACGTTTTTACGATGTTGAAAGCGGAACCATTTTAATAGATGAAAAAAATATTGCGCAAGTGCGACAAGAAAGTTTGCGCGCCCATATCGGCATGG
>JANPKH010000104.1:0-2109 GCA_031425935.1 Gammaproteobacteria bacterium
CCGCGCTCCCGGTAGAACGATTTATTGTTAATGAACCTCAGTATTATCATCGTGGTCTTAATTGTCATGATTATCCACAATGGGATTGGGACAAAGTCCATTTTCGCTTTTTTCCCATTCGAACCACTTTTAAAAGTAAGAATAATAATTCATGTGTTTTACAAATAAGCACGGATCAAGGAAAAATTTTGCTCACTGGTGATATTGAGCAAGTGGCTGAAGACTACTTAATTCAAACCTATGGTACGCAATTAAAATCAGAACTGCTTCTTCTTCCTCATCACGGTAGCAAAACGTCCTCATCTTATCGTTTTTTACTGGAAGTTGCTCCCACTTATGCATTTATTTCATTAGGTTTTGCGAATCGTTTCCATTTTCCCCATGCTAAAACTGAGTTATTGTCAAATCTGGTGTATGGCATTAGGCGGCCTTCCTGTCGGATAGTTCACCGACCTGTACTCCATCTTCAAATTTAACGTTATTAACAACAAGTGTTAATAAGTTAAACCCTCTAATTTTTATCCATCGCTTCTGAGCCGACTCCATGAGCTTAAATACCATTGCCAGTGTGCTGTCTCTTGAGCCACAATTGCGCGATTTTTTTGTACGTAAGCGTACAGTAGCAAAGGCTGATTCAATTGGATTTGTTGTTCGAATATGAATCCAGTGTTCTGCAGGAAAATCATAAAATGCAAGCAATTCCTCTTTATCTTTACTCAAGCATTCCATTGCTTTTGGATACTTAGCACCAAACAATTCCAGTGTGTTATCGAAGGCTTTATAAGCATCCTTACGAGTAGATGCCATCCAAATCTCATGCAATGCTGCTTTCACCTTGGGCTGAACAGATTTCGGTAATTTATTGAGAATATTCGCGGTCTTATGCACCCAACATCGTTGATGACGTGACTCAGGGTACACTTTACTCAGAGCATTCCAAAAGCCCAGCGCACCATCACCAGCAGATAGTTTTGGTGACTGAATAAGGCCTCTTTGCCGTAAACTCGTGAGCAATTCTTCCCAGCTAGCCGATGACTCACGATATCCATCACTCACTGCAATCAGCTCCTTGTGGCCGTGCTCCGTAACACCAATAATAACCAGCAAACACAAGCGATCATCCATGCGAACCTGGCTATATATGCCATCAGCCCACCAGTAAACATAGCGTTTTTGGCTTAAATCCCGACGCTGCCAGGTCTGGTGCTCATCAAGCCATTGGTTTTTCAGCCGACAGACTGTATTCGCAGATAAACCCTTGGCATCTTCGCCTAACAGAGAGCCTAATGCTTCCGAATAGTCACCCGTCGACAAGCCTTTTAAATATAGCCACGGAATCAATTCCTCAATGCTTTTTGTACGCCTTAAATAAGGAGGTAACAGTGAGCTATTAAATTGAATCCCCGAACCACTACGATCACGAACTTTAGGCACTTTGATGCTGACGTCACCAATCCCCGTTTGAATGGTTCTTTCTGGCAAATAGCCATTACGAACTATCGCTTGCCTCCCATCGATTAACTTTAAATCCTCATGTTCAGAAAGCATCGCCAATAGCTCCGCTTCAACCGCTTGCCTAATTAAATCACGAGCACCATTCCTTAATAATTCGGTTAATGGATCGGCGATTTTTTCAACTGGTGTAGCGACCTCTTTCAGATTACAATCCTTCATGGCGTATTTCCTTTTGTTGATTTTGTTCCGGCTAGAACTATCAACAGGATACGCCACCTAATTTATTTTTCCATACACCAGATTCGAGCATAACTCGCTAAAACTTTGGCAACACTAAAGTCGTTAAACATTCCATTTTACAGAACCGATGAATGTGGAATGATCCGAATTAAATTATCTACAAAGAATAAGTTGTCAGCACCACAATGCGCGCTTGCATAACTTACAGTTTTTGCTCTATTTTGGTAGAGGGAGATAAATGCATCGAGCAATAGCTTACTAGGAGATTATGATGCCTTGGAACATAACAGGTGATTTTTCTAAAAAAAGTAGTTTAGGGCTCTTTGTATGTAGAGAATTAAAATTTGAAAATAACGTTGTAACTGCCCCTATTTTAAAAGTGCATTTGTTACGATATTTGCACAACGGCTTTCA
>JANPKH010000105.1:0-9296 GCA_031425935.1 Gammaproteobacteria bacterium
TATTTAAAAATAAAAAAATTATTTAATGTCGCCAAAATCCATAAAAATAGCGAACATAATCATTTTTAATGAAAATACATTTTTTTAGTTAACTATGTGTGGAGTATAAGCCTGTTTATTTATCTGTTAACATTACAGACTATTACATGGCAGTTTGTTTGTTGAATTGACGCAGTGGCTTGCAGCTAGAGGGAGAGAGTTATATCGGTAAGACTATTATTTATATCATTATAAGTTTTTTTGAAATTTTATTAGGTCTGGCGGCAGGTGATCAGCATTGCCTGGATTATTCTGCAATTGTTGAAGCGATTTAATTTCTACGAGGCTATCCGTTGTGATTCCATACCCGAAATTGGTTAAGCAGGATTGCAGTAACGCTAAATAGGGTTCGATACTGACGTATGTTGCATTATCCACATATTTTTCAATAACACCGCCACCTTCTGAATTTTTTATTTTTAATGAACATTCTGCTACATGTTTATAAACTTCAATAAAGGAAGCATTTTTTTTACCAATATAGTAGGTTCCACCAACAGGCATATAGTTGGACGTTTTCGAGTGGCCACGATAAATAGTAAGCATGAATTTCGTTGGAAGAAAAGCTTCCTTGTTTTTAAGAGTAAAGCCGTGAGATTCAATGCAACGAGTGTGTTCTTTAAATAAGCTGGGTTGAATATCATTCGGATTAATGTGTGATAGTTCAACGTGTTGCCTAAACAGCTCCCTATCTTTAACTTGCTGATTGCATAATTCTACTTTTTTAATAAAGCCAGCGTTCTCACTGGTACCTAAATCCCAAAACGTTGAATACATATTGCCATCGTTATCCAATAGTCTGGCTTCGCTTAGGTTGCTATCTGTATGGCCCATAATCTCAGGGTGTATAGGGAATAAATGGGTATAAATAGCTGAACCTGAAGGTGGAGTTGTACATGACTGTAATAGAAATATAACTACCGCAACTGTTAATAAATTCAAGTTTTTCATGCTTTTATAAAGTGTCCTTAAGTAACTAAAAGTTTTTCAGCTCATTCCAAATTGGGCACGAACGTCACAGTGGCAACAGCTTTTCTTCGGGGTATTTGTATTCGAGAATCGCATCTTTAATTTCCTAACACTCTGGCCAAAGCTTTAGTAGGTCGAACGAGGTGTGCTTTCTGGATTGATCTCACCATAGACTTCTTCGGGATCCACATCGTTGAGCAGCAAAATTTCCCTGACTGTTTGAATGTGTTCAAGCACTGTTTGGTAGCGATCACCATATTCATATTTGTTTACTTCGATTGCTTTAGGCATATAGGTAAACGCAATTTTTAATGCTTGCAAAGCATCGTCATTTATTTTGTCGCTCATACTGTTCTCAATTTTTTTGCGGTTTAAATGTCCTAGTGAAACTTACTATGCCATTACAGCTTTCATTTTTTGGGGTTAATTATGATTTAAACCTCGTCGCCTTTATTGTTAGGGTTAAATTGTGGGGTTTCTACATATTTATTTTTTTTGAGGCCTTCTTGTAATTCATTTAATAGCTTTTTATGTATTGGTTTTTGCATTATCTGTTCAAAAAGCGTTTTATATCTTGAATAGTTTCCCCGATTTAGCCCTCGGCACAACCATATCGCTGCATTTACATATTGATCATCATTGCTTGAGTATATATTCCAAAATTTTAGTGCTGCCAAATCAAGTGTTGTGGAGTTGTAGATTTTACCGTCAAGTGTAAGCTGCATTCCTGCGCCTTGAAGTTCTAGGGCGGTACCATTAATTATAGATTCGTTTAGCGCCTCAATATTTAGATTTTCTAAAGTGTATCCCTCTAAAACTTTTATAGTTGACGGTTCAAAAATTGAATTGCTCTCTCCTGAGGAGTTTTTTATCGCTGATTTTATGTGTCTGGATAGTTTTTTATTACCTTCATTCTCAACTTTTTTAAGTAGATTTTCTAAGAATGGTTTATATTTTTTACTTCCTGTTTCGCCAATGATTCGCGACATATAATTTAGGGTTTTTACTTCAGCTATGTCTGTAGTAGTGAAGTTTGTCCATAGTCTATTGGCTGCTGCATCGGCATAGCGAGTTTCGTAATCATGGTTATTCACTACACGTTGTCCAGCTGCTAATGCGATCCAGGTTCCACCATAAAGTATGCCTAATTCAACTCGGCTAAGTTCGTTAATATACGTTTTTTCCTTACTGACTGAGCGGCTCAAATCAAAATTATTTTTGGTAAACAATTCAGCGTTGCATGCCACTCCAGACATAATGCCAAGCCTTCGATAATTTGTATAAAGTACATATTCAGTGTTATTTGATATAACTGGGCTTTCTTTATTTACACCGTGACAGGTGTAATGAACTGAGCCTTCACTTTGTTCAAAAACAACGTGAAAAAAGTATGATTTACCAGATTCCAAATGAATAATGCGTTCTTTTTGGTCGTGAGCATGATCAAATCTCACCGTTCCCAAATAACCGTTGATACGAGCATCTACTTGAAAAAGTGACCTAGGGTTAAAGTTCTCAGGTATTTTAGGTTTGCCAAAATTCGCATCATAAACATCCACATATAGTTTTAATGATGATCGCGTGAATAAATTGCCTCCTCCAATGACGGGTGTAATAATTTTTAGCGTGCTGGAAGTTACAGTGCCATCACGCCAAATAATTTCTTTGCTTATTGAGGGTGTTGCTAGCAGTGCAAGAATAAAAATAAAAATTAATTTGTGCATATCATCATTCACTTTTTTATAATTTGTGGTTTATTTGCTTACTCATCTGCTGTTGTTCAATAAAAATTCTTTAATGCGAGTACTTGCTTATAGCCGTTTAAGGCTACTGTCTCCTCAGCTCTATGTTGCATTTATCTAACATTTTCAAGAAAAAAAGGCGAGTAATTAACTCGCCTTTCAAAATTTTAATGCTGATTGATTTATCGAGATAAAACCGCTTGCTCTCCAGTCTTTAAATCCAATTGCCTAATTTCATTTTGCGCAGTTACCACCATCGAAGAGTCATTTAAAAAGATTGCGTCTGTAGCCCGATAACCATTAACAGTGCACGTTTTTTGTTCCATGTCGAATGTATAGAAATAATTTGATTCTTGAAAAACTAAGGTTTGTGTATTCCTATTGAAATCAATATTCATCAAAGATGAATACATTGGAGACATTACATTTCTTCCAAAAATATCCAAGCACGTATCCAAAAGCAATACTTTCTTTCCTGAAGGTATATCAACGCTATAAATTTTACCCTGGGCTCTATTTAAGGCAAACAAGGAATTATCTGTTGTCCCTTTAATAATATCGATGACGCCTGTCATGTCCGGGCCTTCAGTGTTCGTTAAGTCCTTCGCAATAGTAATTTTCTTTGTAGTAACGTCCAGTGTGAATAATATTTGAGTATCAGAAGTTGCGATATATATCAGCTGGGCTTCGGAGTCAAAAAGTAAGCTTCCAATTGTGGTAAGCATTACGCCATCATCTGTTGCAAGGTTTTCCAGAATCGAATAGGTGCCTGTCATCGTATCTAAAATAATAATATTTTTATCGATACTGATATATAAGTTATGATTTTCTTCATCAAGCGTGATCGAACTAAACCAGTAGCCTAAATTTAGTGTAGGGTCCAAGGTCAATAATTTTTCACGGCTTCCGGTAGCAAGATCAACTTTAAAGATGGTTGGTTTAGCATTTACCCTAGCATCTAGTACATAGGCCGTCTTTTTGTCTGATGTTAAAGTAAGGTGGGTCGGGGATCCCAATTTGCTTCCTTCACCAATTCCAGTTTCTGCAAATATGCCTCTTTCGCCGGTTTCAATGTCTACTGTAAAGATGTCGGCCATAAATGCATCACCAATTAATAATTTTCCATGTTCTTCATCGACAACTAATTCTACTGGTTGAGGAAAGTTAATATCTTGCTGATCTGCTTCAGGAGAAATATAGGTAGCAGTTAAGTTTTGTATATCTATTTTCGCAACGTCAAGTATGCCAGCAACATATGCATATTTTGAGGCCTCATCTATGGCAATTTTTAGTGAAACAATAGTATTTAAATCTACTAATTTGGTAATGGCGCCCGTAGCTAATGCAAGAGTAAAAATTTGTTCGCTATTGCCTGACTTTAAAAGGTACAAAGAACCATTGGAATAAGTGATATCCCTAATGTCGGTAGATAATGTCGTATCTGTTTCGGTATCGTAAACTGAAGTAAGTTTATTGGAGGTAATATCAAATTTAAAAACTTGTGATCTGCCCATTGAGGTAGGCGTAAAAAAATTTACTAAGATGTAATAGGCATTGTTTTGTTGATCCACAGTTGCGGCCGATACATTTGCAAAAATGTACTTTGATAAATCTAAATTAATATTAAAATCAGTAATTTTTCCTACGACAGCAGAGGCTACATCGGTTTTATAAATACTAAGCGTGCTAGGGTTGTCCGATAGAATGGAACTTGAATAAATAGTTGTGCCGGTGCCGTCTATTACAAGTGATTCCGGTGTGTGGGTATCTAATGATCGAGTATGCATGGCTTCAGAGAGCGCTGTAAGATTTGTAAATTGCTTAGTACTCATGTCAACGGCAACAGAATCTAAATCAAAGTTGCCAACACCTACCCACCTGTTATGTGCATTATCCTTAAGTAAGGTAGTAGGTAATCTTAAATTCTGTAAGCTAACAGGGTTAGAAGGATCAGTTTCACTATTGCCCAAATTGTCCTCAACGACTACCTCAATATTGGTGTGACCAAGTGGAACATCTAAAGTTGCTTGCCACTCTACATTAGCTGTAGCTTCCGCTGTATCAAGGGCGGCTGTGAAAATTGCATTGTTATTTAATTTTTGCATTTGAGGGGCTGCCAATCCACCTGTAGTGGAGAGGTTGCTAGTCGAGCTTATGGACGCTATGACTCCGTTAACTTTAATACTTTTTATTCCATTAGCATCAGCGGCATGACCGCGAACGGTAATTTTGTTGGAAGTTACAGCAACATTTGTCTGAGGAAAAATAATATTAACTTCAGGGTGGGAATTTTGGGCGGCGGCGCTAGAGGAGGATGAGCTTAATTGCTGGGCTGAAGAGTTATTAGCAATTGGTGGGGTACTATTAGAATTTCCTCCCCCCCCTCCACATGAAGTTATTAGGGCAAACAAAGGAATGGAAAGCATGCGTTGAGTTATCAATTTCATTTTGTGGGCGTCCTTACTGAGCGCTGATTAAAAGCGTCAATCTATCAAGATTAAAGTTATAAATCAACGCACATGCTTTTGCCATCTGCTCAAATAGGGAGCTAACTACTAATCCCTGCACCAGCCTTCACCTAAGCGTACTCTTAAACAATTTGATTTGTCAGAAAGCCATTTCATTCCGGTATCGGCTCCACTACTGGTCTGAATGGTTTCAGTGGTTCCGTTTCGATCAAAGATTATGTGGTTGTCTTTATGTGTTCCTCGATATTGTTTGGGGCCATCAAGATCTTGAATAGTTATTACATACTAACGGGGCATAAATAAAGAATACCGTTTGATTCAAAACCTTATGAGGCATGGATGCCGATTAGAGCCTATAGGGATATATTCACGGCGTGTTTTGAATTGAACAGTATTCTTTACTACGAGCTCATTAGTAACTTCCATTGCCGCCGGAGATTTCTATAAATGTACCTTCAGGGCCGTTCCATTTACCGAGCCATTCATCCGTTGTTATTGAGGTGGTTGTCTTCGTCACGCTTGATTCAGTGTTAGAGGTTATTTTGGCGATTTTATCTTTGCACGATGCTAGCAATAATATCGATATTAGTAAGGTTGCATATAATCTTGAACTATTCATGTTTGCTTCCCGCAGAGTGCACATCACGTCGCCCTCTTTTCCAAGAAAAAAGGCGAGTAATTAACTCGCCTTCCAAAAAAATAATGCTGATTAATTTATCGAGATAGAACTGCTTTAAAAAGGGTGGTTGGTTGTTTAAAAATTACTACGCCCACCTTCTCTTTAGTGCGTCCTTTTTTTCTTTAGTGGAATCTATCTGTGCAACACTAAGCTAATATGTACAGCTCACTGTCAAATCGTTTATAGAGATAGAAGATTGATAACCGCTTCCAACAATACCAAGTCGAACAAAAATTTCCTTAGCGTTGGGAACCCAGGACGGTGTGGAAATAACAGATCTCACCGCAGAACGCGGATATACCTTTCGTTGCGTCGTTACATATGTCCAGCTTGCAGCGTCAATCACTTCGAGGTGAGCATCGGTTGGGTTTATACCCTCGGGCAATACCGTCATTTGCGCCTTACACCAAATTGTCGGAAGGAATGAATAGGGAGGATGAAATGGGGATATGCTAACTGGCCTGCCAACATCTGACCAGCCGGTCACGACGTTAAGATAATAATAATCGGAAAGGTAAATTAACCTGTCATACGGATCACTTGAGCCTTTGTGATAACGACAGAAATTCCAACCCCTAGATCCGTTAGGGTCCGATATCCAGCAGCTCCAATTAGTAATGCCGGTAGGCCATAAGCCATCGGTCAGAGTCCACGTTGAAGCTTGGGCACTGGGCGCCATAGTAAAAATAGTTGTGATAAAAGCCAGCGTGAAAACGCGGCCGACGTTATAAAATATTTTTTTCATAGTACACTCACTCCAAATTTATTAAGGTTATTAAATTAATATTAAAATTATTTTCCATCAAAATTACACTTTTTTAAAATCGCGACTACCTACTTAAAAGTCGCAGCTAGCTCCGCAAGGCGAAACCTAGCACTCAAAAACTACTAGGGTAGAACGTTTCCTATGCATTCATTGTTATTATTTTTTCCGCCATCTTCCGTGCTCAATCTTAGCTTCCTTCATTCGTTGAATTAGAATCTACCGCGCTCATATTATTTTCCGTAGGTTTATTTACCTCGAGGTCAGGCACCAAACCTTGAGCAGGAAATCCCGGTTGAACAAGTCGCTCTTGAAGGCTTAGCCGTTCATTACTATTTTTTTCCCAAAGTGCATCCTTAGTGAGTTGAGCCGCCTGTTTAACATCTGCATTCCCATCACTTAATAAGGGTTCAACACTGGCAATATTGGTGTTAGTGCCGAATTGCGACAAAAGTTCTAGTGCATTGAGTTTCACTTGTGGGTCATTGTCACGCAGGCTACTGACAACGTAAGGTACGGCGCTATAAAAACCAACCGAAGCAATGTCTTCCAATGCACTCATCCTTTCAGCCGGATTTTTGCTGCTTAAGCCTGCAGACTTTGTTTCAATATATTGTTTAACCAGCGAACCGTCGCCGCGGTCTTCTAAAATTAATGCTGATATTTTTTTTGTGTTGGGATCATTTAACGTGAAAATCGTTTTTAAATTTTCATTCAATAAATAATCTTTAGACTCGGATAAACCAACCATACCATGGGCAACCAGTGCAACTGCTGACGGGTCCGTTTTTGCTTGAGTAATCAATTCTCGTAATATTTCAGCTGCTTCTGCAGGTGCGATACCCGCGAGTAAACGAAGTGCTTGAATTTTCTGTGGCATATTGCCGCTACGCATAGTTTCACGCGCTCTAGCTATGCGTTCTGAAAGGTTAGTAGTCGTGTGATTTGTATTTACCGATGGCTGCATTAATTCTGGACTAACGCTGGGAGGAGATAAATCTTTCGCAACAGTTTTTACTTGCTGATATGCCGGTGTATTTAGATCAGCGTTACTGCTTTGGGTTATATTTTCCGCTGTTTTACTAGCGTTGTTGTTTGTGTCTTGCAAATGCCAATAGGCGAGGCCAGCGTTCGCTACAACAATAGCAGAAATGGTTAAAATTTTAGTATTTGTTTTCACGGCTTCCCCTCATCTTGTTTGGTAAATCTTCAGCAAATAAAATTCAGTCAGTATCTATTTCTGAAGATTGATAAAATAAATTTTTTGCTCTTTGAAGGTGCGCAACTGATTCGTTAATTGGCGTGTTATTTAAAAACGCGAAAAATGTTAAATGATTTATTATTTTTTTGTGGTCTTAAGCGACAAAAAATGTCAGGCGTCTAGTCTAAATGCTTAATTTTAAGGCCTCGATTAGGCTCGTATAAAGTGATATTGGTGAGGAAAACTTTCGATCTTTAAAATGACAATTTTTTTGTTTTTATTAGTTTTCCCAACTGTGGCGGATCTTACAATATCCTTTACATATCATAATACTAAATTGTGAGCTATCTCTCTTTACATACCTGTATGGGGGCCCCACCTCCATACTTATGGCTAGGTGGTAACGGTTTTTATTTATTTATTTGCACAACCCGAGGGTTCTTGCCCATTTAGTTCTGCGATTCATTTTCAGCTAAGGCGATTTTTTCACGTTCAGCTTTTGAAATGTATTTAGGTTTATTGTTAACGTGTGATTTGGCATTGTGCTGCTTTATTCTTTTGTTTAAAGCGCCGTTGATTTTTTTCTTACGGTTCATGGTATTTATTTCCTCGTCAACTGGCAGACGCTGTTGTTGTTCATTTTTTCATTAACCTAAAGTTACGTAGGGCAGGTTACTCACAAACGCACCATTGTCGTAGAATGCAATTACGCAAATAATAAAAATATTCAGCACATTGAATTCAAACAAGTCGTGGATTTCTTGCAGTTTGCATCTTTGGCTAATGCAGCCCTTTAAAGGTGCAAAATTACGGACTGGTTGGTTATTTAAAAATCACTTCGACGCTTTTGGCTTTGCGCGCACAAAGTATGAACGGAAGCTTTGTATATATGCTCGCAGTATGATTCTAGTTTGTATATCCTGCTGCACATTTTTGTTGCTAAAACATCTTTAATATTGTTTACGCTTCCCTCGTTGATAAGCCTTAATGCTTTGCCATTTTTAGTAGTGTTGCGTAATGCAGTACTATCGCTTTTTTTCTGAGTATTTAAATTCATAATAACTTAAGCATCATCGAATACATTGGAAGCTTGGCGTTATATATTAGTATCATTGATCTCACTTAGGGTGGCATGTATTTATTGCAGCGCTTTTTTTGCAAGCATCTCCAACCATTCCAATTGCCTGGGTAAACAAACTGACTGCAGGTCATAGTTCGCCACTGCGTGTTCTCGTGCCGCTATACCTAAACGATCTCGCTCATCGGGGTTTTGTAGTAAATCTACTATTTGCGCAACTAGATCTTCTTTCGCAAAGAAATCCACTAATCGGCCGGTTTCATTGTGTGTTATGACTTCTTGTACGGGAGCGGTTTTGCTGGCGACGATTGCACAGCCAAGGCTCATGGCCTCCAGAAGGCTCCAACTCAGTACATA
>JANPKH010000106.1:0-1920 GCA_031425935.1 Gammaproteobacteria bacterium
CCTCCCCGACGAGCTTCTGTGGAACCCCGCCGCGCCGGCACTCGCCGAAATGCACACCGCCTACAAACGCTATGGCGGCAACATCATCTCGGTGATGGAAGTCCCCGCCGAACACACCCATCGCTATGGCATCGTTACCCCCGGCGCTGTCGACGGCCTCCTCACCGAGGTGAAGGGCCTGGTTGAAAAGCCGGCCGCGGGCACCGCGCCATCGCGGCTCGCCGCCATTGGCCGCTACATCCTGCAACCCGAGATCATGGCGTTGCGTGCACGCGGCGAACGCGGTGCCGGTAACGAGATCCAGCTTACCGACGCCATGGCGCAACTCATTGGCGTGCAGCCCTTCCACGCCCTTACCTTCACCGGGCAACGTTTCGATTGCGGCGACAAGGCCGGCCACATTACTGCAAACATTGCGCTTGCCCTCGCCCGCGAGGACACCGGTCCCGCGGTCCGCGAATGGCTCCGCGCCCAGCATATCTGACACCGCGCCAGCCGGCTATCCCGCCGTCAGGCGTCGGCGGGCGGTTCCACCTGCGCCAGCCGATAACCAAAGCTGTAGACAGATGCGAGGCGCAGCCCATGTTCGGGCCGCAAGAAAAGCCTGCTGCGGATCTGGGAGACATGAGCGTCGAGCGTGCGGCTAGGGACATCGGGGCTGCGACCCCAGACAGCTTCCATGATGTGCGCCCGTGACAGTGGCCGGTTCAGGTTGCGGAACAACAGCAGGGCCAAACCGAATTCCTTCGCGGTCACACCGATCGCCACGCCGTCCACCGTCACTGTCATCGCCATCGGATCGAAAACATGCTCGCCGAACGTTTCGATGCGCGGTGTCCCCGTGGCGCCATAGCTGCGCCGCAACAGCGCGCCGACCCGCGCCTTCAGTACTGCAGTCTGCACCGGCTTTGTCACATAGTCATCGGCACCGACGGCCAGGTCCTTGACGACCTCGCCATCCTCCCCGCCTGCCAGCATGATGACTGGCGGCGGCGCCGGCAAGTTCGCCCTTGCCCAGGCCAGCAGATCGACGCCCGACAGATCGGGCAGCTCCCAGTCGAGGATGAGCAGATCATAGCTTTCCCGCAGCAGGGACCGCTGCAATGCCTCACCGCTGTGGAATTCGAAACAGGCATGACCACTACTGCGCATGATCGACGCGACATGGGCGCAAAGCTCCCTGTCGTCATCCAGAATAGCGAGCCGCATAAAAACCTCTTCGATCGCGCCGTTCAGCCAGCCAAGCCAATACCGCGCTCTAACAGCCCTCCGATGAACAAAAGGCATAAAAATCCTCTATGTTCCCAACGCTCCCGGTTTGAAGACGTAAATTTGATTACAAATTGGTAATCTTTCATTTCGGTTACCGGAGGTTATTGAGACTTAACAGCCTCCAAGCGCCTTCGCCCGGGAAGATCCGCAGCCGGAATACCGCGCTCGCACCGTCCGGCCCGCTCCGGCTGGCGCAGCGATGTCACACTTCGCGCCCGACCGCTCCTCAGGCTGCGTTGCCCGTTGACCCGGCGTGTACAAGCCTTAGGGGTGCAAGCCATGGAAGTCTCGCAACCCGAATTCGACGCCCGCATCCTGCGTGATGCTTTCGGCGGCTTTGCCACCGGCGTGACAGTCGTCACCTGTCGCACGCCAGAGGGCGGTCGCGCCGGCCTCACCGCCAACAGCTTCACCAGCGTCTCGCTCGATCCGCCTTTGCTGCTGTTCTGTCCGGCCAACAGCGCCTCGGCCCTGCCTGCCCTGCGCGAAACCGGCCGCATTGCCATCAACGTGCTCGATACCGACAGCCAGGCCGTCGCCGATCGCTTTGCGCAAAAGGGCATCGACCGCTTCGCCGACGCCCAATGGGACGAATTGGACGGCCTGCCCGTCCTGCGCGATGCCAAGGCGGCCTTTGCCTGCGTCCTC
>JANPKH010000107.1:0-2174 GCA_031425935.1 Gammaproteobacteria bacterium
CTGGAGCGCGCAGCTGGGTGCCAGCAAACCCGAGGGTGCTGCGCGGGACGCGCTGGTGGATGACTTGGTGCAACGCAAGGGCTACATGCTCAACATGCCGGCGTGGCAAACCGAGCCCCGCGTGAACGCCCATATTGCCGACATTTATGCCTACTTGTCCGCACGCGCCCAAGGCACACAGGGGCCGGATCGACCGGCGCAGTAGTCAGGGCGTTTGCGGCAGCTTCACCATCACTTTGCGCACACCTTTGGGCGGCGTGGGAAAGTCCGCCATCGCCGCTTCAAACAGGGCAGGCAAAACCCGGGCGGGGTTGAACCAGCTTTCCTCATTGGTGGCTGTGCTCTCGTACACCACCTTGCCGGTGCCCAGATCGCGGATCTCCATACGCACGCGGGTCACATAACTTTCGCGGTCCATCAACCAGGGGGAGCCGTAGAAGTGCCGGCCGGGCCACATGCGGGGCCGGCCAAACGGTGACCACGCCGAGCGCCCGAAGAAGGGGTCCGAGAAGGTCGACACGGTCTCTACCGTGCCCGCGCCGATTTGCACGCTGTAGCGCGCACCCGTGTCATTGCGGCTAAAGCCAAACTTTGCCAACGCTGCCTGTGCCATGTTTTCCAGTGACGCGGCTTGTGCGGCGTCTACATCTTGCGACGGCAACCGCTCGAAGCGGAACGTGCCCGGCTGTACCGGGGTGGGCGTGGTGGCAAAACTCTGCACATCACTTTCTACCGTGGACACGGTCGCGCAACCGGTCAACACGACGGCCGCTGCGACCAGCGCCATACGCGCCAGGGGTTTCAAAAGGGTGTTGCTTGTCATGATTGCCATCTGGCAGCCTCCTCGAAAGTTCTCACCACATCATCATGGTCCTGATCGCCACGCGATTCAAGCCCCTCCATGTAAAGTTATACAAGCGCTTTGCAAGACGCTATCACGCTTGCAACGCCGTGACAGTGCGGTCCACCACCGTGGTGCGTCCATGCTCCACATGGATCCACTGGTCGCACAGCGCCAAGGAGCTCGGGCGGTGGGCGATGAGGACAATGGTGGTGCCGCGTCGGTGCTTTTGTATCGCTGCGCGTATCAGCTCATCGGTCTCCACATCCACGCTGGCAGTGGCCTCGTCCATCAGCACGATGCGCGCTTTGGAGAGCAGGGCGCGGGCCAGGCAAATCAGCTGGCGCTGGCCGGCGCTGATGTTGCGGCCACCTTCTTCCAGAGGTGTGGCCAGGCCCAAGGGCAGGTTGGCCACAAAGTCGGCCAGACCGATCTGGACCAGCGCGGCTTGTATGTCTTCGTCGCTGTAGTCACCGGTCACGTCAATGGATGCACGCAACGGGCCCAGGAACAGCACCGGCTCTTGCGGCACATAGGCAATGGCCTGGCGCAAGCGAGCATGGGGCACGTCGTTGATGTTGATGCCGTCAATGAAGATGTCACCCCGGTCCACACTGAGAGTGCGCAGCAGGGCCAGCAGCACGGTCGACTTGCCGGCCCCGGTGCGGCCCAACAGGGCCACGTGGCTCTGGGCGGCCACCGTAAAGCTGGCGTCTTCCACCACGGCTGGCAGCTCGGGCGCATACCTTAGGCAGGCCTGGCGGAATTCGATATGGCCTGCGCTGGGCCAGTTGTCGGGAATAGGGGCGGGCATAGCTGCCTGCGTGTGGGCATCTGCCTCCGCCGGCAGCTCGGCCCACTGTTGGCAACGCTCCCATGGCACCAAGACGGTGGCCAGTGCAAAGAAGTCGCGGCACAGCCGGTCTATGCGGTCCAGCAGGCCAAAGGTCAGGGCCAGCAGCAGGCCCACCGTGCCCGCGCCAAAGCTGGGAAGCCAGGGCTGTGGCCCTAACCAAAAGAGGGGCAAGACCAGGCAGCACATCAACACACACGACACGAGGGTCAGGCGCATGCCCAGCCAGAAGGCCAGGTTCCAGCCACGCATCTCGATGTTCAGCCGCAGGTGGTTGGCCTGGTCAAAGCGCGCAACCAGATTGGCCTCGCGGCCAAAGGCACGCAGCGTGGAGTGGCCGCGCAGGCCATCATTAAACAGCGAGAACACCGGTGAACGCACCACCGATGACATGCGTGCGTTTTCGCGTATCGCCACACCGTAGAGCCGCGACACGCGCACCGACACATAGGTCGCCAGCGTGAAGGGCAGGGCGGCCAG
>JANPKH010000108.1:0-5333 GCA_031425935.1 Gammaproteobacteria bacterium
GCGATGGCTGGTAGGCACTACAAAACGATCTTCGTAGTTAGCAATTGCCATGTAGCGATACATTTCTTCAACTTGTGCAACGCTCAAACCGACTTGCTTTAGTACCGCAAGATCTTGTTCGCCATCCACATGTTTACTACGCATATAGGCACGCATCGCAATCATTCGCTCCAGCGCATGTTCCACCGGCTGTTCATCGCCTGCGGTTAATAAATTCGCCAAATAACGCAAAGGAATACGCAGTGATTTCAAATCAGGAATTTCACCGTTCAAGCCAACATGCCCAGCCGTTACCGCGTTTTGAATAGGCGATAGTGGCGGTATATACCAAACCATTGGCAGCGTGCGATATTCTGGGTGCAATGGCAGCGCGACTTTCCAATCCATTGCCATTTTATAAACCGGAGAATTTTGTGCAGCGTCCAACCACGTTTGAGGGATTCCCTCTGCTTGTGCAGCAGCAATAACAGCGGGGTCGTTAGGATCTAAAAACAAACTACATTGTGCAGCGTATAAATCAGATTCGTTAGGCGTACTTGCCGCTTCTGCAATACGGTCTGCATCATAGAGCAGCACACCTAAATAGCGGATACGACCTACACAAGTTTCAGAACAAACCGTAGGCTGGCCCACTTCAATACGCGGATAACAGAAGGTACATTTTTCTGACTTTCCGCTCTTCCAGTTGTAATAAATTTTTTTGTAAGGGCAACCCGATACACACATGCGCCAACCACGGCATTTATCTTGATCGATAAGTACAATGCCATCTTCATCGCGTTTATAGATAGCACCCGATGGACAGGAAGCTACACACGCCGGGTTTAAACAGTGTTCGCATAAACGAGGCAAATACATCATGAAGGTTTTTTCAAACTGTCCGTAAATGTCTTTTTGCACAACATTATCAAAGTTTCTATCTTTCTTACGTTTTTCAAATTCGGTTCCGAGAATTTCTTCCCAGTTTGGCCCCCAATTAATTTTCTCCATGCGCTGGCCACTAATCAACGAACGTGGCCGCGCCGTAGGTTGATGTTGCACATTCCCAGCGGTGTGCAAATGCTCGTAGTCGAAATCAAAGGGTTCATAATAGTCGTCAATTTCTGGCAAATCCGGGTTCGCAAAAATGTTGGCGAGCACGCGCAACTTACCGCCGATTTTTGGCGTCAAGTTGCCATTTTTATCACGCAACCAACCGCCTTTCCATTTATCTTGATTTTCCCACTCTTTAGGAAAACCAACACCGGGTTTAGTTTCTACGTTGTTAAACCACGCGTACTCAACGCCTTCGCGTGAAGTCCACACATTTTTACAGGTGATTGAGCAGGTGTGGCAACCAATGCACTTATCTAAATTTAATACCATGCCTATTTGTGCACGTACTTTCATTTTCATCTCTCCATCGAGATCGAATCATTAAAGAAGTTGCGAATATCTTGCTAAAGCTGTTCCGTAATTTGTTCTGGGACCATCGGCGACAAGGATGTATTTACGGCGAGTCCCAGAATGAATTACGGAACAGCTCTCGCACTACCTTAGCTGCACCCTCTTAGTTAAGGCGTGGCTTTCAATTAAGGCGTACCTTTCTATCAAGGCGTTCCTAGCCAATCCACTTCTTTCATTTTTCTCACAACAACAAACTCATCGCGGTTACAACCCACAGTACCGTAATAATTAAAGCCGTAAGATTGTTGCGCATAACTACCAATCATATGTGTGGGTTTCATAACCGCGCGCGTTACTGAATTGTGCATACCACCACGCGTTTTGGTGAGCGACGAACCTGGCATATTTATAATGCGTTCCTGTGCGTGGTACATCATGCCCATACCCTGTGGCACACGTTGCGACACCACCGCGCGAGCAGAAATTGCACCGTTCACATTAAACACATCAATCCAATCGTTATCTTCAATACCTGCGTCTTTTGCGTCTACTTCACTCATCCACACAATGGGACCACCGCGCGACAAAGTGAGCATCAATAAGTTATCTGAGTAGGTACTGTGAATACCCCATTTCTGATGCGGCGTAATCCAATTTAAAATTATTTCTTTATGACCATTTGGCGTTTTATCTTTTACCGGATCAATCGTTTTTAAATTCACGGGAGGCTTATACAAACATTGCTGCTCGCCGAAATCGCGCATCCATTCATGATCTTGATAAAATTGTTGACGACCAGTAATGGTGCGCCACGGAATTAATTCATGCACATTGGTGTAACCGGCACTATAAGAAACGTGTTCATCTTCCAAACCAGACCAAGTGGGCGACGAAATAATTTTGCGCGGTTGCGCCACAATATCGGCGAAGCGAATTTTTTCATCTTCTTTAGGCATGGCTAAATGCGCATGCTCTCGGCCAGTAATAACACTTAAGGCTCTCCAGGCTTTCACCGCAACATGACCATTGGTTTCTGGCGCAAGCGATAAAATAACTTCACAAGCATCAATCGCTGTTTCAATTTTTGGGCGACCTTGATTGGCACCCTCCTCGTAATGAATACGATTTAATTTTCCTAAAAACTCAACTTCTTCTTTGGTATCCCATTTGATGCCTTTACCGCCATTGCCCAATTTTTCTAACAGTGGGCCAACAGACGTAAAGCGTGCGTAGGTATTGGGGTAATCGCGTTCAACTACCACAATATTCGGCATAGTCACACCGGGAATAGCTTCACACTCACCTTTCCACCAAGCTTTCACACCAAAAGGTTGGCCTAATTCATCCGGTGTGTCGTGCATAGTGGGTTGTGTTACCACATCTTTCTCAACACCTAAATGGACGACGCCTGTTTTACTCACACACAGTTCAGAGAATTTTTTGGCAATGCCTTTGAAAATGTCCCAGTCGCTGCGCGATTCCCACACAGGGTCAATCGCTTTAGTGAGCGGGTGAATAAACGGATGCATATCCGAGGTATTCATATCGTCTTTTTCATACCAAGTCGCCGTGGGTAAAACAATATCGGAATACAAACAGGTGGTAGACATTCTGAAATCTAAAGTCACTAACAAATCGACTTTGCCTTCCACAATTTCATCATGCCACTTAACATCCTGCGGCTTTTTGCCATCATCGCCCAAATCTTTTCCGAGCAACCCGTGTTTGGTGCCGAGCAAATGACGCAACATATACTCATGGCCTTTGCCACTGGAGCCCAACAAATTAGAGCGCCAAATAAACATATTGCGTGGAAAATTTTGTGGTGAATCTGGATCTTGACAGGCAAATTGCAAATTGCCCGATTTCAATTCATCGACCACATATTGTTTGGGTTCTTTACCTGCAGCGGCCGCCGCTGCTGCAATACGCAAAGGATTTGTTGCTAATTGCGGAGCCGATGGCAACCAGCCCATACGTTCAGCGCGCGTATTAAAATCAATAATGCTGCCAGACCATTTTTCTTTACTAGCGAGCGGCGATATAACTTCACTCATATCCAATTTTTCATAACGCCATTGGTTAGCATGATTATAGAAAAATGATGTACCGTTCATTTGACGTGGCGGGCGCTGCCAATCCAAACCAAATGCTAGCGGCAACCAACCTAATTGTGGGCGTAACTTTTCTTGACCGACATAATGTGCCCAACCACCGCCACTTTTTCCCACACAACCACACATCAGCAACATATTGATGAGGCCGCGGTAGTTCATATCCATGTTGTACCAGTGATTGAGTGCAGCACCCACAATCACCATAGAGCGACCGTGCGTTTTATCCGCCGTACGCGCAAACTCGCGAGCAACGCGAATGACATCAGCGCGTTTTACGCCCGTCACTTTTTCTTGCCATGCAGGTGTGTAAGGCTTGTCATCATCAAAACTAGTTGCGCAGTTGGCATCACCCAAGCCGTTATCCACACCGTAATTGGCAATGGTTAAATCAAATACAGTTGCGACTAAAACTTCGCTGCCATCTGCCAATTGCACTTTGCGGGCAGGCACTTTACGTAACTGAATCTCTTTATGATCAGTGTGTTTGAAGTAATCGTATTCGTGCTCTTGCCCGCCAAAATAGGGAAAGGCAACGTCGGCAATAAAATCGCAATTATTTTTTAGCGAAAGATACGAATTAATTTCAGCGCCAGTGCCGCCATCGCGATTTTCTAAATTCCATTTTCCACTTTGACCCCAGCGATAGCCGATAGAACCTAATGGGCTCTTCAGCTGATTATCATTGGAATCTAAAACAATCGTTTTCCATTCAGGATTATTTTCTTGACCTAAATTTTCAACCAAATCAGAAGCGCGCAAAAAGCGGCCTTGGGTTAACAATTCACCATTTTTTTCCAAGATAACCAGCATAGGCATGTCGGTATATTGTCTTACATAATCAGTGAAATATTTACTGGGGCGATTGATATGAAATTCTTTTAAAATCACATGACCAAAGGCCATAGCTAACGCAGAATCTGTACCCTGCTTTGGTGCTAACCAGGTATCACCAAATTTGGACGCCTCGGAATAATCTGAAGTGATAATGCAAGTTTTTGTTCCCTTGTAACGTACTTCAGATAAAAAGTGTGCATCGGGCGTGCGAGTTTGTGGAACGTTTGAGCCCCACACAATAATGTAAGCCGAGTTATACCAATCAGCTGATTCAGGTACATCTGTTTGCTCGCCCCACACTTGCGGTGATGCAGGTGGCAAATCGCAATACCAATCATAAAAACTTAAACAGTTACCGCCAATTAAGGATAAATAACGTGAACCTGCTGCATAGGAAACCATCGACATAGCAGGAATTGGAGAGAAACCGGAAATTCGATCCGGACCAAAGGTTTTAGCGGTGTATATATTGGCAGCGGCAATAATTTCATTCACTTCGTCCCAGTGGGCACGAACAAATCCACCTAAACCACGGCGCTCTTTATATTTTTTTGAACGCGTTGGATTTTGTACTATAGATTCCCATGCAAGCACAGGGTCACTAAATTCTTCGCGCGCTTCGCGCCACAATTCCATCAACGCTTGACGAATTTTTGGATACTTCAAACGATTTGCGCTGTAAATGTACCAAGAGTAACTTGCACCCCGTGGGCAGCCGCGCGGTTCATGATTGGGAAGATCGGGGCGAGTGCGAGGATAATCTGTTTGCTGAGTTTCCCAGGTAATCAAACCATCCTTCACATAAATTTTCCAACTGCAAGAGCCCGTGCAGTTTACGCCGTGAGTGGAGCGTACAATTTTGTCGTGCTGCCAGCGCTGACGGTAGCCCTGCTCCCAGCTGCGGTCTTCATTGGTGGTAACACCATGCCCATCGGCAAAGGGTTCTTGACGTTTTTTAAAGAAACGTAATTTATCGAGAAGATGACTCATCGTGAA
>JANPKH010000109.1:0-1693 GCA_031425935.1 Gammaproteobacteria bacterium
TCCTTAACAGGTCTGGAGTCAAATCTTTAAGGGCAAGGGGAGGTTGTTGCAGGTTCATTGGCAATTCAGCATAGAGATATTGAGTGCCTAAATGCTGCGTGATTTTTTCAAAGATAACAGACTCTTTATAAGGTTTACAGACTAAATCGTCACAGCCTGCCGCCAAAATGTTCGTTTGTTGTTCCTCAAAAGCGCTAGCAGTTAGGGCAATGATTTTTGTCGTGTGAGCATGATCTTGGGCACGAATCCATCTGGCTGCCTCGTAACCATCCATGATGGGCATTCGCATGTCCATCCAAATGAGATGGGGATACCAAATTTTCCACTGGGCGATCGCTTCTTCACCGTTAGTTGCCGTCCTAGTTTCAAATCCCACCATATTTAGTAAGCGCACCATTAGATCTCGATTTTCGGGTCGGTCATCCACCACCAAAATCCGGTAGTTAGGTTGATGAGGCGCAATTCGTAAAACTCGTTTAGCCGTCAATGGGGGCAATACCTCTAGCGGACTTGCTAACACAACGGGAAGATCAAACCAGAAGGTTGTGCCCTGATTCAGTTGACTCGTCACCCCCATTTCTCCCCCCATTAAGCGCACAAACTGACGGCTAATTGCTAACCCTAATCCTGTTCCCTGACCCATTTGGGAAGTAGTAAACGGCTGCGAAAAGGGCTGAAATAATTGTCCCAGATCTTCAACAGCAATGCCGCAACCCGTATCATGAACCTCAAAACAGATTTTAGGAATACTAGGCGAAAGGTGATGCGATGCGGCAGTAACCTGTAGCTGAATACGTCCTAACTGGGTAAATTTAACTGCATTTTCTAATAAATTGATGAGTACTTGCCGAAGTTTACCCTCGTCTGCTAAAATGTGTTGTGGCAAGTTATTAGCTAAACTAAACTCTAGTGATAAATTTTTAGTTTTAACCCGGACTTGAAACATTTCCTTTAACGTGTGCAGCAACAGGCGTAAGTCAAACGTAGTTGGGTTTAGCGCAATCCGACCTGCCTCAATCTTAGACATTTCTAAAACATCATTAATTAGATTTAGTAAGTGTTCTCCACTTTGGTTAATGTTTGCTAAAAATTCTTTTTGATTAACAGTCAGAAGTGCGTCCCTCTCCATCAGTTGAGAGAACCCCAAAATTGTGTTCAATGGCGTTCGTAGTTCGTGACTCATATTTGCCAAAAATGCACTTTTAGCTCGGTTTGCAGCCTCAGCAGCATCTTTGGCTAGCAGTAAGGAAGCTTCTACCTGAGTACGCTCTAACTCAGCTCCTGTGCGGGCTGCAAATATTTTTAGAATCAGTTCTCGGCTTGGATCTTGCTCCATAGGCTTAGTGTCTAAAACAGCTAAATGACCTAAAACTTTGCCCGAAGAATGAGTCAAAGGCATCCCCAGATAGCTAACAGCAGCGATCGCCATTTTATCGAGTAGCTGCGGAAATAAAGTTAACAGCTGAGTTGGACAAAAATACAAATCTCCGTTCAATACTGTCTCGCAGGGCGTATCTTGAATCGAGTACTCGAAGTTTTCTCCAGGGGCTACCCCTTGCCAAAATGCTAAAGTATGAACCCTGTGGCGATCGCTAGCTTCAGAATGATCAATAAATTCAGTGACAAATGCATAGCGCACCCGCAATATCTCAGCCAAATAAGATACGCAAGTATTAAAAAAATCATCCCCTGT
>JANPKH010000110.1:0-9637 GCA_031425935.1 Gammaproteobacteria bacterium
ATAGTTTGGCGAAATTAGACATAACCAGCCTAAATGGCTTGGCTAGTGTCGCAATGGCGGAAATAATTTCCCATGAAAACCCGTCGTTTGCGCAATTGCGCCAGCATCTTAGCCAGTTTCCACGGTTTGAATATCAACTCGCCCCAGCTCCTCACGATTGGAACTATGTGGACCATGTGGGCGGGATCCTCTGGCCGCAGCCCATAGTGGCAGCTATCGAATCCTACTTTTCATCTTCGTTAGGCTAGGGGGGAGTTCATGCGCGAACGCGTTGTTAGTATTGGTAAAGCTAATCCTTTGATAGGTATTTTGAGCCAACCTGAAACATCAGCTATTAGTAATCCCTCGGTGGCGGTTATTTTGTTGAACTCCGGTGTTATTCATCGGGTAGGCTCCTGTCGCCTATCGGTTACTCTTGCGCGAGCAATAGTTGAGAAGGCCGGGCTTGTTACTTTGCGCTTTGATTTCTCAGGTATTGGCGACAGTGAAGCGCGCCGCAGTACGCTTACCGCCGCTGAATCTGCGGTAGATGAAGTTTTGGAAGTTATGGATTATCTGACCCGGGAAAAGCAGATCAAACAATTTATTCTTTATGGTCTTTGTTCAGGAGCCTATGCCTCTTATCGTACGGCTGTTAAAGATTCACGGGTAATCGGTATAGCGCAAATTGATGGTTATTGTTATTTAAGCTGGAAGAGTTATTGGCATCATTACTTGCCGCGAATATTCGCGCTGGCACGTTGGGCGAGCGTGTTTAAACGGGTTGCTGGGCTTAAAAAGACAGTATCGGGCGCGGCAGTTTCAGGTGTCGAGCAACGGTTTTTTGAAGTGCCCCAATTTCCTGATTTTCCACCAAAGGCAGAAGTTGAAGCCGGACTGGCGCAGCTAGCGAAGCGTGGCTTAAAGTTGTTTAGCGTATTTTGTCGCAGTGACCACTATAACTATGAAGGCCAGTTTCGCGATTGTTTTAGTGAGGCCGACTTTGGCAGTAACCATAAGCTGGTTTACTTAACCCAGGCCTCGCATATTTTAGCGGAGCCTGAAGATCGGGCACTTGTAGTAAATAACATGGCGCAATGGGCGAGGGCGACCGCAAATGGTTAATGAGTTGCCCGCACGGCAACCAGAGCTTACAGCGCTTACCTCGTTGCGCGGAATTGCCGCACTCTTTGTACTTAGTCATCATTTTTTGTTTGTTTTGTTAGAAAAGCTACCTCGGGTAATTCCATCGCATCTGTTTTATAAATCCTATCTCTGGGTGGATCTATTTTTCCTGTTGAGCGGCTTTGTGCTCGCTTATGTCTATCAGTCACGCTTTGAATCAGGGATCGTTGGGAGCAATTATCGTCGTTTTATATGGGCTCGTTTTGCGCGAATCTACCCCTTGCACTTGTTGATGTTGTCGTTATTTGTAGTGTGGGAAGTTACGCAATGGTGGCTGGTAACCAGCCAAACCGCCGGGTCTGAACATTTGCCTACACCTTTCACTGGCAGTGAAACTCCCCGGGCGTTGTTAAGTAATTTATTGTTGTTACAAGCCTTTCATTGGGATTCCCACTGGAACCAGCCCGCATGGTCTATCGGTGCTGAATGGTTGGTATATTTCACCGTACCTTGGTTGATTTACCGCTTTCATCGCGCAACTAAGATGGTGATGTGGATCAGCGCGATTATGATATTTGTTGCACTCAGCAGCATAGAACGCTATTTCGGTAATATAGGGTTGGATTACGCCGGGTGGCCCATGTTGCTTTGTTGCTTTGGCGAATGTGTGCTCGGGGTGGTGGCATTTCAATGTTATCGCCAGGGTTACTGGGGCCGGTTCACAACAGCACAGTGGGCGTTGCCTGCGTTGATAGTAAATCTAATTCTCTTGGCGTTACCCTTGCCCGGTGTGATTTCGGTTGCTGGCTTTTTCTGGCTAGTACTTTGTGCCGCGCGAGTACCGGCAAGAGAGGGCTATTTGCTGACTTGGTCACCATTGGTGTATTTGGGCAAAATCTCTTTCGCCATCTACATGTTTCATTGGTTAGTACTGGATATGTTGCGTAACGGGTCTCTGTACTTAACAGGTTTGCCACTTGCGCAAAATCTAAGTTTGTTTGGTGAGTTTGCAATCTTTTGTAGCGCGACTTTGATTGTACTGTGCATAGCGCCGCTGCTTTATCATTTCGTAGAGATGCCGCTGCGAAACAAACTGGTTGCGCTATCGACTAAAACAGCCACTGTAAAATTTGAAGTTCGTTAGATGCTAACCAACAAAATAGGCTGGGCTTTTACTTTTTTTGTGTTCGCTAGACTCCCAATCATGATATTAAGTTTTTATGATTAAAAGATTTGCAGAAAGTGCAACGCCTGAAGGATATAAAAATCTATTAAATCATTTTAACCAGTTGGGTTATCGCTTCTTCCAGCAAAAGAGGCGATTAGAAATTTTAAATTTTACTGGGAAAAATAATCTATTTTTCTTGCGTGATTATGTTTGCTTACATGTGTGCAATGTAAAAATTTATTTTTTAAATTGGCAATATTCTATTTGGTGGATCTGTGTTGCATTATCAAATTATTCCCGTTACGCATTATCGCCAAAACTGCACATTGCTGTGGTGTGATGAAACACAAAAAGCTGCAGTGGTTGATCCGGGTGGCAATATCGACCTTATTCAGCAAGCAGTTAATGAGCGGCATTTAACCTTAGAAAAAATATTATTAACACATGGCCATTTGGATCATGTGGGTGGTGCTGCAGCTTTAGCTATAGCATTAAAAATCCCCATTGAAGGCCCGCATGCGGATGATATGTACTGGATAAATCAGCTGCCATTACAAGCTCAGATGATGGGATTCGCCGCACCACAATCATTTCAACCCAACATATTTTTTGTGGATGGTGATGAAGCTACTTTTGGCAATATTCACTTAAAGATTTGCCACTGCCCTGGACATACCCCCGGACACATTATTTTTTTTCATCCGGAGAGCAAGCTCGCATTAGTAGGTGATGTATTGTTTCAGGGTTCGATAGGGCGTACAGATTTCCCGCGTGGAAATCACGCTGAATTAGTTAATTCCATTCGCAAAAAATTATGGCCTTTGGGTGATGACGTAAAATTTATTCCAGGCCATGGTCCCATGTCTACATTTGGCGACGAGCGTAAAACTAACGCATTTGTATCGGATAAACATTTTGGCTGATGAGTCGGGCGTTCCTTGGTTTGTTACAAGTAAGCAATGCCAAGCCAGGCTTGGTAGGCTAGCTGGTCCGAGCGGAAGCATTAATGTTGCACATCCTATTATTAACGACTAACCTGCATCTGAGAGTAATCTTGTGCTACTTAGTTGAAATAAACTTCGCTAACCGAGTAGAATCACCAAGTCAAATATTTGCTTACACATTTCCCAAAAGGATAACTCCAAATGAAAAAAATTATAATTGCATTACTGTCTTTAGCGTCTACCTCAGCTTTTGCCGATATTTACGCTAACAACGGATTTTATCTGGGTGGTGGTGTGGCTCAGATAAATGATTCTGATAGTTCTTACGATTGGACTACGGTTGAGGTTATGGGTGGTTATAAGCACAATTCTTTTGTCGGTGGCGAGCTAAGATTGGGCGCGGCTGGTGAGAGCGATCCTAATCTAACGGCATATATGTCTGCATATTATCGCGTAGAGAGTGCAAATAATGTAGGTAAAACTTATTTGCTTGCCGGGTATACTTATGGGTCCATGAGTGGTGTGGTAGATGACGTGAATTTTTCTGGTTTTTCTTATGGTGCCGGTGTAGGTTTTGTAATATTCGAAACGGTAAATTTAAATTTAGAATATCGAATTCTTTGTAAAGACAACAAGCACAACCTCGATTTAAAAGGCATTAATGTTGGTATCGATTATAGATTCTAATTGGCGTTAAAACAGCTTGGATCCTGTGGGGTCTAAGCTGTTTCTTTACAGAATGAGATTAATTGTTTCGTTTTTAACTCTATCCCCAACATAAATAATTCCATCACTTAAAATTCTCGCTGTAATTCCTCCATGCCCGCGCACCGCGTTGTAACCCCCTGCGCCAAATGTTGCTTCCATGGCTGAGCATGGATGGCACAAGCCCGTATATTCTAACAACACATTACCAAGCATAAATTTTTTATCTTTTAGCGCTAATAAATTAATTCCTGATACCACAAGGTTGCGCCGTAACAGCGCCGGGTCGATAGTTGTTTTGCCGAGCATAGAGCCTATTGCGAACAAATGCTCTCCTTGGATAAGTGTAATTTGGCGTTTTCCATTAGTACTTTTATAGCGATCTCCTGTTAAGCCTCTTCCTGCTTTGGCTTCAACTGCTTTCACCACAATCATTGGCGCCTTGCGCTCAGGACGAATACCAATCCAATCGACGCGACCAATTTGGGGTAGTGTATCGAAAAGTTCCTGAAGTGATCCGCTCATGAGTGGGGCTCTTTGGTAAAAATAAAAACAACATAAATTATTTAATATTTGAAAATACACTATAAGAAATATAGCTTACATCGTTTATTTCATTTAATGTTTTTCCAGTCGGCTTCTTTAAGTCCCTGCATGCATTCATTAACGTCATTGTCTACTACATTGTTGGGTTTAATGCAGTCTTTAAGTTTTCTCACATTGTGTGCAATTTGCGGATGAGGGCTGTCGATGGCAAATTCATTTTCATCAACTGCTCTGCAAGCAGTGTCCCTGAAGTTTGTATTATCCCACGATGGATTTTGGTTGTTTTGGTCAATCCAAAAGTTACAGGTTTTTATAAGTTGCTGTAATTGAGTATTTTGAATTTTACTCGACCGCAGTTTTTGGCGGACAGTTTTAGTCCTTTGTTTTTGGCGATTGCTTACGATTTGAATTTTTTGAATATTGCTACATTTATAAAGTTGAGCTTCATATTGATTTATTTGTTGTCTGCGGGACTCGATCTGTCTTGCCTTTCCGCCCCTTGCATTTAAATTTTGTAAGCGATTGATTCGGTTTTGATAGTCTCCGCAATTCTGAGTTGAGGCCATACTTAAATTTGCTGTTGTGGTGCAGAGTATTGCAGTTAATATTATTGTTACTATTGTGTTCATTTTCATTTTTCAATCTCCATTTGATGGCTGTATCGCCAAAGTTTTAAGTCCGTTTTCCAAAAATTATTGGGCGTAGCCCACGTAATATACGTTTAAGTTGTCACAAAAAACAGTGCCTCGCCTCCTAAGCTAAAGCTACATAACGCTGTAAGGGGAATTATTATTTATTTTGTATGAGTGATTGCTATGTGCGGTAGCCAGCTTTATTTCGCTCGATTTGTTGAGTAATGACCATGAAATTGTCATGGCAAGGTGTTGGCGGCAGACTTGGGCCGCCGACCCCATGCCATTATTGAGGCATGCCGCGTAAAGCTTTGTTGCTTCATTTGTCAAATTATTCAATAGGTTCTATGTCTTTTTCGCGTTGGATCTTATGGTAAATTTCTTCGCGATGAACTGGAGTTTCTTTGGGGGCGTTAACGCCAACTCTAACTTGGTTGCCATTAACTCCAAGAACAGTGATATGTACGTCATCACCAATAATGATTGTTTCACCGATACGACGAGTAAGAATTAACATATTTTTTACCTTCTAATTAATGCAATAACCAGTATTACATATTGTTTAATGGAGGTGTGGCGTAATAAATTTATTCGGAGCTTCGCTTAATATACATACATTCCCTCGATTTTCATTAACTCGAAGTAAGCATACTGATCATATAAAACACCTGGATCGATTGGATTGGTGTGTCTTATAAAAATTATTTTAGTGGTATAAATTATTTGAAATAGGCTTTGGTAAAGCTTTTCAAGGTACTTTTTATAGATTTTATCATTTGAGTGGCGAACATGCACGTATCTATCAAGCAAGCTTTTCGTTATTTATAGATCTATTTCCTCCAAACGATTGTTTTTAAATTTTAACAACCAATAAATGCCATGTTTTTTATTTGGACTGCTTCTGTCTGATGATGAGTTGTGTGCCATCCGAACATTAATTTTGCATTCTATGTTGTGTTGAATTTGAGCTTAGCCTTTTGTTTGACGATTTTCTTCTGAAAATGTGGTCACAGATTTCAATGTGTCTTTTGATGTTTTTGTCGCTGCACTATTTATAAAACTTACGTAATCTATAAGTAGGTCTTACGAAATTAAATAAGTTTTATAAATAGTGCAGCGAATAATAGAAATTTGTATTAGACGTTAAATAAAAAGTGCACAACGTCACCATCTTTCATAATGTAATCTTTACCTTCTTTGCGCAATTTCCCCGCATCTTTAGCGCCTTGCTCACCCTTGCCCGCGATAAAATCATCGTAGGCAATAACTTCAGCGCGAATAAAACCACGTTCGAAATCGGTATGAATAACACCGGCTGCTTGCGGTGCGGTGGCGCCGACTTTTACTGTCCAGGCGCGAACTTCCTTAACGCCGGCGGTGAAGTAAGTTTGCAATCCAAGCAGGCCATACCCGGCACGAATTACGCGGTTAAGGCCGGGTTCTTCCATGCCCATTTCGGCAAGAAACTCTGCTTTCTCATCGTTTTCCAGCTCGGCGATATCGGCTTCTAATTTGTTGCAAATGGGCACTACTACTGCGCGTTCTTCAGCAGCTATTTTACGGACTACATCTAGGTGAGGATTATTTTCAAAGCCGTTTTCCGCCACGTTTGCGATATACATAGTAGGCTTGAGTGTAAGCAAATTGATTTCCTTGAGTATTACAATTTCTTCTTTATCGAGGGGGAATGAGCGCAATGGTTTGGCTTCGTTTAGATGCGGTTGGATTTTCTCCAGAATCGCTTTCATTGCCATAGCGTGTTTGTCTTGGCCTTTGGCGGCTTTAGCATAACGGAACAGGGCTTTATCTACGGCTTCCAAATCGGCAAGGGCTAATTCGGTATTGATAATGTCGATGTCGGCGGCAGGATTTACTGCATTGGCTACGTGAATCACATTCTCGTCGTCGAAGCATCTCACCACGTGGGCGATAGCGTCAGTTTCACGAATATTGGCAAGAAATTTGTTGCCCAAACCTTCGCCTTTCGATGCGCCAGCAACGATACCAGCGATGTCGATAAATTCCATTGTGGTGGCTACGGTACGCTCAGGTTTAACAATTTCAGAGAGCTTGTCCTGGCGCACGTCAGGCACTGTAACAATGCCAGCATTAGGCTCAATGGTGCAGAAGGGGAAATTCTCAGCGCTGATTCCGGCGTTGGTGAGTGCGTTAAACAGTGTTGATTTGCCGACGTTGGGAAGGCCGACGATGCCGCAATTGAAACCCATGATGCTATACCGATAGAGGATGAAATTAAAAAGTATGAGAAAAAAGAGTAAATCGAAAGGTGCGATTGTACATGTTTGATAGCGGTTTCACGAAGCTCAATATTTTTTCCTTTTGGAAATAAAGTGACCTGAAACCGATTTCGGTTAGGTGCGGCAAGAATTACTTTTTTGGATCGGTATGTAAATTCTTCATGGCCGTATTCCAATCACCGTTGACCGCTTCGGGCAAGCATTTAATTGCACGAGTAATTGCCTCTTCCGTGAGTTCCTGTTCGCTGGAGGGCGCACGTTTAAGCACAAAACTGGCAACCAATGGCGCCGCACCGGGGTGTCCGATTCCTAGGCGCAAACGGGGAAAGTTTTGGTTATTGCCCAGTGCGCTAATGATGTCATGGAGGCCATTGTGCCCGCCATGGCCGCCACCATGTTTAAAGCGGGCGATGCCGGGAGCGAGGTCAAGCTCGTCGTGCGCTACTAAAATTGCTCCTGGTTCGATTTTGAAGAAGTTGCTCATGGCGGCTACTGCTTGCCCGCTACGATTCATATAAGTCGTTGGGATGAGTAGGCGCAAATCGTGGCCTTGATAATTAGTTCGAGCAGTTAGGCCAAAATATTTAGGGTCGGGGTTGAGATTAACGCCCAAGTGATGTGCCAGTTCGGCAACAAAATCCGCGCCCGCATTATGTCGAGAGCGTTGGTATTCACTGCCGGGATTGCCAAGGCCGACAATCAGTTGAATTCCAGTATTTGTCATTTTACTTTCTCAAGCAATAAAAAAGGGGCAGAAGATAGTACTTCTGCCCCTTTTTTTGCAAGCAAATACTTAATGAATAAGCAATTAAGCTTTAACTTCTTCGCCTTCTTCAGCACCGCCTTTCGGTTTAACAATAGTCGCTACCGCTGAGTCATGATCAGCGCCGTGACCCAAGGCAACAGCAGTTACGCCTATTGGCAATTTCAAATCAGAAATGTGAATAATGGTGCCAACTTCTGCATTGATCAAATCAACTTCAATAAATTCAGGTAAATGATGTGGGAAACAAGAGACGTCGATTTGAGTCATGTTGTGAATTACTTTACCGCCTTGAATCTTCACACCTTTTGACCAAGCTTCATTGATGAAGTGTAATGGTACGTGAGTATGAAGTTTAGTAGCTTTGTCGATACGCAAGAAATCAGCGTGCAAGACTACTGGTTTGGATGGGTGGCGTTGTAAATCTTTCAAAATCACATCTTGCGCTTTGCCATCAACATTGATGCTGATGATATGTGAATAAAAGGCTTCGTGTTCAAGATGCTTCAGCAGTTCATTATGTGACAGGCTGATACTTGCGGGTGCAATTGTACCGCCGTAAATGATGGCTGGAACTTCTTTCGCCAAACGACGTAGGCGGCGGCTCGCACCTTTCCCTAAATCGTTACGGGCTGTTGCTACTAATTTAAAGTCTTCATTAGACATGGTTATGTCCTCATTGATGCTGCCAGATCCGCGACCAGAACCTGACAGGTTTTTAAAACCTCGATAATTCGAGGTGGTTATCTGAACGAGATATTCGTAACTAGCTAAGTTTAATTAGCGAAACATTTAGTTAACGAAACATCGCACTCAGGGATTCTTCATTGCTAAGGCGGCGCATTGCCTCAGCGAGCATTTTTGACAAAGTAAGTTGGCGTACGCGGCTACAAGCTTTCACGGCGTCACTGAGCGGAATAGAGTCGGTAACGACTAATTCATCCAGCTCGGAATTGTTTAAATTGTCAACGGCTTTGCCTGAAAGTACTGGGTGAGTACAGTAAGCAATCACGCGTTTAGCGCCTTGTTGTTTTAGCGCTTTAGCGGCATTACATAGGGTGCCAGCTGTGTCCACCATATCATCCACCAGCAAACAAGTGCGGCCAGCAACATCGCCGATAATATTCATGACTTCGGCGACACCTGCCGCTGGGCGACGTTTGTCAATAATCGCCAACTCAATGCCCAGTTGTTTGGCTACTGCGCGTGCGCGAACAACGCCACCAATATCGGGTGACACTACAATAAGATCTTCAAATTTTTGTTGTTCTATGTCTTCTAAAAGCACCGGCGAGCCGTAAACGTTATCAACGGGTACATCGAAGAAACCCTGAATTTGTTCTGCGTGCAGGTCAACGGTTAGAACGCGGTCTACACCCACGCCAACCATCATATCTGCTACTACTTTAGCGGTAATAGGCACGCGAGCTGAACGTACCCGGCGATCCTGACGGGCGTAGCCGAAATAGGGAACTACGGCAGTGATACGGCCAGCTGAGGCGCGGCGTAAAGCATCC
>JANPKH010000111.1:0-5582 GCA_031425935.1 Gammaproteobacteria bacterium
GCCTACACCTACCCAGCTCGTATTGATCCTTCACTGGATCCACTAGGTGGAACTGAATTCAATATCCAGTTTGAAGGGCTAAATACCGATAAAACATTATTGGATGACTACAGCGATTTTTCGGCAACAATATTACTTAAAAACCCCACCACAACGGAGACCGGAGAGAACGTTAAAGTCACCATGGTCAACGGCTCGCCGCTTCTCCATTTCAAGAAAAGCGGTCTCGGTAATGTAACATTCACCTATTTTAATGGCATGCGCATTATCCACGAGTCAAATGGCACCCTAGCCTTATATTTAGGCGATGTACGTTCAGGCTACGCTATTTTTGCACCGCAAGGCACAAAGTTTACTTACACACTGGACAATCTTGACTTAAAAGCACTCACATCGCGCGGTAAAATTTCGATGGCTTTGCCTGCCGGACATGCGCATTTTAGCGTTGGCGTATTACCCAACGAAATAAATGACATTTTCAAAGCGCCCACGCAATACACCGAACTAGGCTTTGTGGTTCAAAAAGGTGCTTCTGTTAATCAATTACCTACCCACATTGAAGGCGCAAATCAACCACTTGTAGTGTCAAGATTAGTGGGAGACTTTTTCCGCGAAGACAAACCAAGTGATGGTATTGGTATAGAACAACTAGATGCACTAGTGCTCGACTACCGCAGCCATGCGTTTGCTCTACCTGTAAAAACGACCTTTAGCTATGAATATGATGAAGCTAACGCGGATGTAATCTCAACTTTTTCAGTTGAAACTCAACTCACTGAAACCGAGACTAACCTAAAAAACACCACCCTGATGGGCCTCTACAGACATCAATATATCAATACTAGCAATCTTAACTTCGCCTACAGTTATTCCACGCCACGCGGCTTAATGAAAATAATTAAAGCCAATAGCTTTGAAACGCATATGCCTCATGCAGGGCTAATTCCTAACTTGCCCAATGCACTAAAAGGCGCAGAATTAACCCGTCTTTTAACTTTATTGGATAAAGATAAAAATGGACAATGGGAAAGCGGGCTAACTCAAAATGATGTTCTTGATACCTACAACAACGGAAAAGAACTTAATTGGATGCTTCAGTTGTTACACATTGCTGAGCAAACTGGAGAAGCTACTACCGCCCAAACATTGATAACCGCTATTAAAGCACCACTGCAAGACTGGTTGAGCGCAAATGATTGGAAGCTGGATAAACCTTATATCAATAGTCATTGCGAACCTCTTGCCGAGCCAGCGCGTAGCAATTGTTATCGCGATCTGCGCTTAGCCAACGAGAAAAAATATTTTTATTACAATGAAGAATGGAGTTCATTAACCGGCTTCCCGGCAAGTTATGGCTCAGATACAGAGTTAAATGACCATCACTTCCACGCTGGTTATCTCATTTCTGCAGCAGCAGCTATAGCTCGCTACGATAGAGCTTGGGCACAACAATGGAAGCCCATGGTAGACCTTCTTATTAAAGATTCTGCTAACTGGAGTCGCCAAGATACCCGCTTTCAATATCTTCGTTACTTCGACATTTATAACGGCTATTCCGTCGCAAATGGCCATTTGAATATGGATGCCGGTGGTAACCAGGAGTCATCATCTGAAAGTATAAACTTTGCCCAAGCAGTCGCTTTATGGGGTTCTGAGACAAACGACCAAGCCATTCGTGACTTGGGAATATTCCTCTACACAAGCGAAATTCAGGCGATAGAGCAATACTGGTTCGACGTAGACAGCAAAGTATTCCCCAAAAATGTGTATTGGGATAACGGCAGCCAATTTGTTAAGAAAGATTTTGATCGTTCATCAGTAGGCTTGGTCTGGCATAGCAAAGCTGACTATGGCACCTGGTTCTCTGCTGCACCACGGATGATAGCGGGTATCAACTTCTTACCAATTACGGGCGCCTCTTTGTATCTTGGTCGCATGGAAAGAAAACTCGATAACGGTTCAACTATTCCTTCTGTTCAATTAATCATGGACAGGCTGGCAGAAAATACTCGCTTTTTTGCCGAAGACTTGTATCACAAAACCCAACCTGAACAATTCAAGCAATATGATTTCCGCAGAAAAACTCGCTTTTGGGACGATTTAATGTGGGAGGCCGAAGCGCTGGTAAATCCTCAGGCCGCGGCAACCAAATTCGATTTGGCAGGCAACTACGTCAGAGAATTTGATCCATCATTGCCACCGCTGTACCCAAACGATGAAGTGCGCGGTGAAGCAGGTGAAAGTAAAACGCACACTTATCACTGGATTTTTAACCTACGTACACTGGGTAAGCCGGTTAAAGGTGTTACGGCAGATACTCCCCATTTTGCGGTGTTTGATAGAAATGGAGTGCGTACTCACGTCGCTTATAATCCAAGTTCCACTGCTAAGATCGTACGTTTTAGCGATGGAACTACCATACAAGTCGCCCCAGGTCAGCTTTCAGGTGGTACAGAAGTTAATTTAACTCCGGCTGTTACTAATCTCGTGGCGAGCAGCATAACCACTGAAAGCGCCAATCTGACTTGGACGGCACTTACAGGAAGTTGGGCAGGCGCTAGCTACCGTGTGATAGTGACTGACAGCAGCGGTGCTACTTTCTTCAATTCAACCGCTACAAGTAACCAAGTGAACCTGCTTCAGTTAACGCCAGGTACTACATTTAACGCGAAAGTAACGTCAGTCTTTAACAATATTGCCGGACGAACTGCCACTATTCCCGTTACAACGTTGCCTGATCTTTCAGTGGTGCCTGCGGTAGAAAATCTTCGCATGAGCAATCTCACACACACCGGTGCGACCATTTCATGGAATGCCATTCCAGCGGCATACGTAAATGCAGATTATCGTGTGAAATTGCTTCGCAGCGGTGCCTTAGTTAAGGATGTGTTATCTACAGGCGCAACGACTCAGCACGCTTTTACCGGCTTGGATGCCAATACCTTGTATACCGCTCAAGTTTGGGCGTCTAACAACGGTATTGTTTCCTTATCAAGATCGCAAAGCTTTACCACCGCAGTAGAGCCACCGGCGTGCGATCCAACTCGTGAATATTGTATTAAAGCCACAAGCTGCAACAGTATTCGTATCACCCTTAATCACAATGCTACATGGGCGGATATTCGCATAACGTCACCTCAACAATCAGGTGGTTTCCGGATGTCAAAAACAGCGAGTGGCGAATCGTTTTTCGATGTCACAGGCCTAAGCAAAGGCAGTCAAATTAGTTTCGAGTTTACTTATTTCGATACGGTTGGCCACGACATTGCAAGATCTACTTACACTCACACCGAAGAATGCGGAGCTAGTTCGTCCATCCAGGCTTCAAGCGCTAGCTCTACGCTTTCACGCAATAGCTCTAGCCTACCTATGCCATCAAGCAGCAGTGTACCGTCAAGCAAAAGCTCTAGCGTGGTTTCTATCAGCTCAAAATCGAGTTCGAAATCCAGCGTAAAATCGAGCTCTAGCCTGCCTACGCCATCAAGCAGCAGTATGCCGTCAAGCAAAAGCTCTAGCGTGGTTTCTATCAGCTCAAAATCGAGTTCGAAATCCAGCGTAAGATCGAGCTCCAGCTTATCCAGTGTCGACTCTTGCCCTGGTAACGGAAATCCGCTGTGTTCCAGCTCGTCTGTCTCGTCCTCCGTTAAAAGCAGTTCTATTAGTAGCTCTAAAAGTTCTGCATCTTCATCAAGCTCGGTGATAACACCACCAAACTGTGTTGTGAGCGATGGCTTTAATTTTTGCCATGTATCTACCGGCGGTAACTTGATTGTTACAGTCAGTGAAGCAAGTGGATGGGCCGTTATTCATAATGCCAGCGGTAATTTTCAAATGACGGCAGGTTCCTCGCCTAACCAGTTCGTATATACCTTTACCAACATGACAAATGGTACAAGTGTAAGTGCCTGGTTCACCGTTAACACCACCACCGGTGCGAGAGACACTAAAATAGTCAATTTCGTTTATGAGGAAAACACGATCATCGTGCCCCCAGTAACGAACTTGAGGGTGTCAAATGTCGGCGAAACACAGGCAACAGTTACCTGGCAGGCACCTGTATTGGCGCAAGGTTCTGCAGTGCCAGATTATCGGGTGAAAGTGTTACGCGGCACTATTGTTGAGCAATCTCGAGCAACAACGGCTGGGCAAACAAGTGTCAACTTCACAGGTCTGTCAAAAGGGATGGATTATCGTACTGAAGTAGAAACTTTGCTATCTGGCAAGGCATCACAAATTACATCAGCAGCTTTCACTACCCTTGGTGTGCGCGAAAATGTGTGTAATAAACAGCCCAAAGATGTTTGTACTGACACTGTTGGAAGTGCACTTAGAGTGAGCGTATATGGCGCAAGTGGATGGGCAATTATCCACTATCCTGCCGGTAACTTCATGATGACTGCAGGTTCACAAGGTGAGTTTTTCTTCGACATACCAAACGTGCCAATAGGCACCTCGGTAACCGCATGGTTTACGGTTAATACGCCCACTGGCGCGTACGACTCCGCTACCTTTGCACTGTCTCATCCTTAACGCAATTAATTAGGAATAAATCTCGAACACCCTTTGCCCAGCGAGAAATCGCTGGGTTTTTTTTGAGGAAGCTAAGGTCTAGCGTTTGACTTTTCTATCCAATGTCTAGCCCATATTCATTCCGGACAAAATAGAAAAGCAACGACAAAATAATCATCAAAAAAATATTTAGCATGAGACCTTTGCACCAATGGTCGATTAGAAATCCACTCAAACCCTTTCTAAGATTACAGCGCCAGAAACCGTTATATGAGAGGTAATAATAGCCCAATCGTTTTTTAACGCGCCATAAATAAATCAAACAAATACACCGGCAACAAACATACTTACATGTTCAATTCGTTAGATATATTAATTAAATTAAAGCCCGAAAATTTATTTAATTATTTTACCTCGGCTGTATGCTAACGCACCGTAGAACGGCAAACGATTACTTAGGATAGCCTTAATGCAATTTTGCAGATATCAATTAAACGCTTGAGGACACAATTATGAACTTTCTTACTTGGATCATCGTAGGCGGAATTATCGGTTGGTTAGCAAGCATCGTAATGAAAACTGATGCTAAGCAAGGCCTATTCTTAAATATTGTTGTGGGTATTATTGGCGCATTTTTAGGTGGTCTTTTTCTATCGCCGCTATTTGGCGTCGGAACCATAAACGGCAATGATTTTAGCGCACCAGGTCTACTCGTTTCATTTTTAGGTGCGGTCATTCTGCTCGCTATTATAAATCTGTTTCGTCGTCGTTCTGCGCGGTAAAACTTGAACCTACTAACTGTTGTTTATATCCAGCAGGCATGTTGGGCTTAGCTTGCTAAGCCCAACTTCTTTTCAAAGCTAATATTTATTAATAGAGTTATTCATAAACCGCTTAACATACCTCCGCTTTACAGGCGCCTCGCTTCCAAAAATTAGTTACAATATATCTAGTTTATTCTTATGATTTTTTTGGAGCCATAAATCTTTTATCGATTCTATATAATTTCCTGTCGTGATAGATTTATTCTCAATTATTATTTGATAAAATGGATTAGAGAAAGCACGCCCCTC
>JANPKH010000112.1:0-1976 GCA_031425935.1 Gammaproteobacteria bacterium
CGGGGTAGCAAAACCATCATGCGGACAAAGCCCGATCCCGTTGATGTATGAATAAGCAATATTGTTTTTTATTAGCGGCAGTTGCCGATTGGGTTGCATTGCAAAAACTCTGGCGGAAGTCTGTTGATGAGGCTGCTAATCAGGGAGCGCATCAGTGCCTCGACGACTTCATTGCGCCCCGGCCTGCAGCCAACCAGGAGGATAAAGTAGTCATATGTGCAACGTCTACGCCCCTCCAAGTCCTGAACGCCTCGGCAGACCCAATCTGAAGGGTCTGTACGGTGCCTACGTTGCTCCGTTGAAGCCCGGGCCGTACCTCACTGCCGGTGACGTCATCGTGGGTCAATGGGGCATGATTGGCCCGAAGAATAAGACGCGCAAACCGTTCGGCATGACGAACAATGCCCGGCGCGAAACTATGGCGACACTGCCGACCTATCGCGGCCCATGGTCAAACGGCCAGCGCTGCCTGATCCCGGCAGATGCCTTTGACGAACCGTACTACCCGAACACCCACATACAAACCAAAAGCATAGGCTGGCGTTTTTGGAGGGCGGATGGTGAGCCCTGGATGCTGGCGGGCTTGTGGGCTGAATGGACTGATCCTGAAACGGGCGAGTTGGTGCCGAACTACACCATGATCACGCAAAATTGTGATGGCCATCCGCTGCTTAGCCTCATGCACAAGCCAGAACGAGACAAGGAAGGCCAGGTACTACTACCCCAAAAACAGGATAAACGTGCCGTGGTGCCCCTGGAGCGCGAACGCTGGGATGAGTGGCTGCATGGAAGCGTAACCCAGGCTGACGCCCTTATACAACTGCCAACGCTTGAAGTTTTCAGGCACGGCGCCGCCGACATGGCCAAAAGCATTCCGCTGCCAGGTGTTGCGTATGACAGCCAGATTCTGGACACACCTCGGGCGCTGTTCTAGGGTTTTCTGTCGGCGTTGAGGGAATTCAATATACTGTATGAATGCACAGTATATTACCTCCGGACGCAGTTGCTTTTTACCCTGGGGCGGCGTTAGCCCTGCCCTGGGTAGCAGGCACCGTACCAGCTGGCTTTCCGTCGCCTGCAACTGATTTTGCCGTCAAGCGCAATGACCTCAATGCCCTGCTAATTACCCACCCTGACGCAACCTTTTTCTGGGTAGCGCGTGGTCTGTCAATGATCGAGCTTGGCATCAATGACGGGGACATCCTGGTGGTAAACCGCTACCTGACCGCCAAGCATGGCGACATTGTGGTGGCCGAGGTCAATGGCGACTTCACCGTCAAAAAGCTTTATAAGCGTGCCGGTCAGGTGCAACTGCGGTCCGGTAATGCGACGTTTCCTCCAATGCTGTTCAGGGACGGCCAGACACTGACCATCTGCGGTGTAGTGACCGCCTCAGTTACCCGCTTCAAACAGTAATGCCATGTTCGCCCTGGTCGATGGCAATAATTTCTACGTGAGTTGCGAGCGGGCTTTCCGCCCCGCCCTTAAAACGCGGCCAGTCGTCGTCCTGTCCAACAACGACGGCTGCGCCATCAGCCGAAGCAATGAGGCCAAGGCCCTGGGCATCAAGATGGGCGCACCCTGGTTCGAATGCCGGCAGCTGGCCGAGGAGCATGGCGTAGTGGCGCTGTCTGCGAATTTCACGCTTTATGGCGACATGTCCGATCGCATGATGAATATTGCGGCAGGCCTGGGACACGAGCAAGAGGTCTACATGACCTGCCCCCCATAAACCGTACCATCTATTTTTCCAAGAAGTCCGTCACTATGGAGACTGATGGACATGAGAACAAGCAAATACAGCGAAGAGCAGATCATTGGCTTTCTGAGGCAGGCCGAAGCCGGTATGCCCATCAAAGAACTGGGCCGCAAACACGGCTTCAGTGACGCCAGCTTCTACAAATGGCGTGCCAAGTACGGTGGCATGGATGTCAGCGAGGCCAAACGGCTGCGCGAGTTAGAGCTGGAGAACGGCA
>JANPKH010000113.1:0-20794 GCA_031425935.1 Gammaproteobacteria bacterium
ATTTCATTGCAGTAATCATTATCGTTGTTACAGCCCGTTTCAGCTTTTGCTAAAACGGCGGTACCTAAAATCAGGCATAAACCAAGATTAGGTAAAAGCTTTAAGTATTTATACATAATTTTTCTACGTGTAATTATTTCATGCCTAAAAATCCAATTGTTCAGAATACTTAAAAATCTATGGATGGGTTGTAATGATTTGTAGTGCGCCATCTACTGCCAAAATCCGACACCATCTCTATTACAAATTATTACATATTAACGCAATTGCATAACAACTTTAATACGGCGTCCGCCTTAGTATGATCACCCCACAGCAATTGGTTATACAGTTAACCTTCATTATTTTTTCATTTCAAAGGACCTACATTATGAATTCCTATTTATTGCGGTACATTTTACTTTGTTTGCCACTGGCAGCGTGCGGCGGCAAGAAAACGCATGACGCTGACACACCTACAAACAAGACGGATTATTCCCAATTGTCCGAACAACAGCTAGAGCCTGGGTCGCTGCGCCAGGCATCCGCTGCTGAGCTTGAACAATTACTTAAAAATGGCTTACGTGTTTCACTCAAAAATAATCAAAATTTTCATACTCTCGTCCGGGAGTCTGCCATTAATAATTCTGCTGCTGATGCCAAAACTGAAATCAATGGCCATTCAATCACAAATATACAAGTGCAGGGAGTGGATGAATCGGACAGCGTGAAATACGACGGGCATTATATTTATTTAGGGACTCCAATTGTCCATACCGAAACAGGCACAACAACCAGTATCAAGATTTTTGCGACAGATGCCGATACAGCTGAGGCGACAGAAGTAAGCACTACTACTTTGGATACAACACATTGGGGCGATGTTTCTGAATTGTATTTGGTCGGTAATGAGCAGGCTTCGACGGGGTTGGTGACTGTGCGGCGTTCGTGGAATATTGCGCTCTTTGATCCAGTAGTCAGTACGTTGAGCAGCGATGTGTTTTTGCCTAGCTCTATGATGCAGGGCATTGACATTCGACTTTATGACGTACGTTCACCCGCTTCCCCGAGCAAAGCCTGGTCATTAAGTCTCGACGGCAATCTCATCAGCAGTCGTAAAATTGGCAATAAACTTTACATTGTCAGCAGCTTTATTCCGCATTTGGAAGCTTTAGACTACAGTGCTGGCACAAGCAGCGGGATAAGTAGCACTGATGCCCGCACTCGCAATGAGAACTTAATTGCCGAAACAAGTATTGAAAAATTATTACCTAAGTATGCAATAAATGATGGCAGCCCCCAATCACTTGTCGGCGCCTCTGGTTGTCTTGTTCCTAAAGATACTGATAAAAATCAGGGCTACTTAAATTTCATCAATATCACTACTATTGATTTAAATTCTCAGGAATTGCTTAGCTCTAAGTGCATCAATAGCAATGTCCAAGGAATTTATGCATCGCTCGATAATTTGTACCTAGGCGGTTCAGGTTATACAGATTGGAACGACTGGAAAAGTTTTACGGTTGTTCACAAATTTTCGCTTGCAGATTCCGGTGTGGACTATCAAGCCAGCGGTTCTGTTGAAGGTATGCTGGGTTGGAATCAACCCTCTTACCGGATGGATGAGCGCGATGGTTATTTACGGATGGTCACGACTGATTACAGTGATTTTAGTTCGCCTAAACACCATCTCAACGTACTGCATAAAGTAGCCGGACGTAGTGAGTTGGAAGTTGTTGCGCATTTGCCAAACGATACGCACCCAGAGTCTATCGGCAAACCGAGGGAAGATATTTACAGCGTCCGCTTTAATGGCGATAAGGCATATATCGTTACTTTTGAACGCACAGATCCGCTGTATGTTTTAGATCTTGCTTCAGCGACAGACCCAAAGCTGGTCGGGCAATTGGAGATCCCAGGGTTTTCAACTTATCTGCATCCTGTGGGTGAGCATTATTTGTTTTCTCTTGGTCATGAAACGGACATTAATGGGCGCTCAACAGGCGTGAAGGCTTCGCTGTTCGATATTCGTGATATGACTAAACCAACGTTGATTAATGCACATGTATTAGGGGACTCAAGTAGTTGGAGTAGTGCACTTTATGACTATCGTGCCATATCTTTTTTGCAGGCAAGTAACGATCAATTGCGTATCACGTTTCCAATGACTGAAATGTTAACTGAGATGGACTCAATCAATGGAGGTAGTGGCAGCTTAAAATTATTTGAAATTAATGGTCTAACTACGAATGTAGCATCGCTAGATTATGCCGGTGAAGTAAGTAAAAGTATCGTACCGAGGGATTATTTCTGGAGCAATAATGAGCGCGGTATTCTCCATAATGATGCTATTTTTTACGTGTATGGCGCTAGCGTAACTGCCAACCCCTGGCGGATTGTTACACCGTAAAATTTTTATTAATCTGCCGTTGTGAAAAAGCCTCACGGTTATTTACTGTGAGGCTTTTTTTATGCTGATACGTTTTGCTTTAATCTGCTCAGTGCATCGCTAGAGAAGTCTCCGATAACCCGTTAGAATAACGCAACTTTATATTTCTTCTTTTGTACCTCTTCTTTTCTAGCTGGAACTATATGTCTACCTTCAAAAAACCTGTTGTGTTGCTAATACTTGATGGCTTCGGCTATTCCGAAAAAACTCGCTACAACGCGATTGCTGCCGCCCATAAACCAGTGTTCGATAAACTTTGGGCAAATAATCCCAAAAGTTTAATTGAAACTTCGGGTATGGCGGTGGGTTTACCGGAAGGCCAAATGGGTAATAGTGAAGTGGGCCACATGTCGCTGGGTGCCGGCCGCGTTGTCTACCAGAGCTTTACGCGGATTAATAAAGCAATTATGGACGGTGACTTTTTTACTAATCCTGTTTACGTGAATGCTATTGATAGCGCCATTGCTACAGGCAAGGCTATACATATTCTTGGCTTATTGTCTGAAGGTGGCGTACATAGCCATCAAGATCATATCTACGCCATGATAAAAATGGCGGCGCAACGCGGTGCCAGCGAAATTTATTTGCACGCCTTTTTAGATGGTCGTGACACACCACCCCGTAGCGCGCAACACTCATTACAAAAAGCCGAAGATTTATTTAAAGAGTTAGGTGTTGGCCGCGTAGCATCCATTGTTGGTCGTTACTTTGCACTTGACCGCGACAATCGGTGGGATCGCGTTAAACAAGCTTACGATGTGATGGTTACGGGTGACGCTGAATTCGACGCTCATACTGCGGTTGAAGGTTTACAAGCGGCCTATGCTCGCGGTGAAAATGATGAGTTCGTAAAGGCCACAGTAATTTGCGATGAAGAGCAAGAAGTCGCTACGATTAACGATGGTGATTCAGTGATTTTTATGAATTTTCGCCCCGACCGCGCTCGTGAAATTACGCATGCACTGATCGATTCAAGCTTCACTGGTTTTGAACGCGAATTGCATCCGGAAATTGCCCACTTTGTACAAACAACAGAATATGCCTCCAGTATCAGCGCACCAATCGCTTTTCTGCCGGAAGACTTAACCAATTCTTTTGGCGACTATATTTCGCAACTTGGTAAAACGCAATTGCGTATTGCTGAAACTGAAAAATACGCGCATGTTACTTTCTTTTTTAATTGCGGAAATGAAACTGTTTATCCTGGTGAAGATCGTATTTTGGTGCCGTCGCCCCAAGTAGCTACCTATGATTTGCAACCGGAAATGAATGCGCCTATCGTTACCGATAAATTAGTTGAAGCAATTGAGTCTGGCAAATACGATGCAATTATTTGTAACTACGCCAATTGCGATATGGTCGGCCATTCGGGAATTATGGAGGCAGCAACGAAAGCTGTTGAGGCGATTGATATTTGTTTAGGGCGCGTATTAACGGCAGTGGAAAAAGTAGGTGGGGAGGCATTGATTACTGCTGATCACGGTAATGTGGAAGAAATGTTTGATGAAGAAACGGGTCAACCCAATACGCAACATTCTACATTGCCAGTGCCATTTATTTTTTGTAGTGCGCGTAAGGGTACTATCGCAAGCGGTGGGTCATTGGCCGATATCGCACCTACCATGTTGCATTTAATGGATTTGCCGCAGCCTGCTGAAATGACAGGTAAAAATTTAATTACATTGCTAGATTAATTGTTAGATTAACTGTTGAGTTAGTTGTAATGGGGCAATTGTATTGCGCCATTCCAAAGAAAAATCTTAACTGGAAAAACCTATGCTACTGCGCAAATTAATATTAATGCCGTCCCTCCCTGCGGTGTTTTTATCTGCTTTATTTTTACTTTCGCCTGCGGTTATGTCTGATGACAAAGCCGAGATGGAAAAATTGCAAAAAGAAATTGCCGAGATGCAAAAGGAATTGAAAAAAGTTGAGGGCGCACGCACAACTGTACAGCAGGATTTGCAAAAAAATGAAACGCAAATGGGCGAGCTGCAAAAGAAGGTTGAAAAAATTCAACGTGACATAAATGATCAAAATAAGCAAATCAATAATCTTCAAAAAGAGCGTGAAGATTTGCAGAAAGCCCGCGACAACCAACAGAAGCAGGCAGCTGAACAAGTACGTGCAGCTTATCAGCTGGGACTGCAACCGCAATTTAAAGTTTTTTTAAATCAGGAATCACCAGAACGTATTTCACGCATGATGAAATATCATAGTTATTTTATGGCTGCTCATGCAGAAAAAATGAAAGCGTATTTAGAAACCATCGCACAATTAACTGAGCTCGAGCCACAGATCGCGCTGAAAATGGAAGCATTAAGCGTAATTAAGCAACAACTCGACACGCAGCAAAATGAATTGGCACAAGCGCAAGCACAACGTAAACAAACACTCGCCAAAATTAATCATACGATTTCTAACAAGGATCGTGAATTACAAAATATGCAAGAAGATCGTCGTCAGTTGCAGAGTCTTCTACGGAAAGTTGCTCGTGCCACTACGCGTTTGGCGACTGCGCCAAGTTATGTACCCTTGCCGAGTGCTGGTGAAAAATTTAGTAGCCGCAAAGGCCGCTTACCTTGGCCAACACAGGGGCAAATCGCCAATCGATTTGGTAGCAATCAAATGGAAGGGCAGTTGCAATGGAACGGAATATTAATTAATGCGAACTCTGGGCAGCAAGTTGTCGCTGTTCATTATGGTCGGGTAGTGTTCGCTGATTATTTTCGTGGCCAAGGTTTGTTAGTCATTGTCGATCACGGCGAAGGCTTTTTGACGCTTTACGCGCACAATCGACAGCTGTTAAAAAAGGCTGGCGACCCCGTCAAAGCGGGTGAATCTATTGCGAGTGTTGGTAATACTGGTGGACAAAATAATACTGGTTTGTATTTTGAAATTCGCATTGATGGTAAAGCTGTTGACCCTGCACTTTGGTTAGCTCATACATAACGGTTGATTATTTTTGTGCGGAATACTTAGGTTGGAGCTGTAAATGTTGTGTCTTTTTCTTAAATTAAGAAGCCCCGGTCTTTTATTTAAATCGGCATTAGCACTGCTAACGCTGGTGTGCTTTTCTTTATCCTCAGTGGTTCAGGCGGACAAAAACAAAAAATCGTCCGATGAATCTCAGCTTCCGTTAGAGGAGCTGCGTACTTTTACACGCGTGTACGATCATGTGCGTAATTCTTATGTGAGAGAAGTGAGCGATACGCAGCTACTTGAGTACGCGATAAAAGGCATGATTGCCGAGCTTGATCCGCACTCCGCCTATCTGGATAAAGAAGCTTTTGCCGAGCTACAAGCGACTACGAGTGGGGAGTTTGGGGGCGTAGGCCTGGAAGTCGGCTTGGATGAAGGCTTTATAAAAGTAATTACGCCGCTGGATGGTTCCCCATCTCAAAAAGCGGGAATTAAGCCTGGCGATATCGTCGTGCGCCTTGATGACCAATCAATGAAAGGTAAAACCTTAAGCGATGCCGCACGCATTATGCGCGGCCCTAAAGACACTCCTATAAAAATTAGTGTGCAACGCAAAGGTACTGATGAGACATTGGAAATACTAGTCATTCGCGATCTGATTCATGTGCAAAGCGTAAGTATTAAACCTTTGGCTGAACACTATCTTTACATTCGAATCGCACAGTTTCAGGTGAATACTGGAAAAGATTTTGTAGCGCGATTACGCGATAGTTTCAAGCAGTACCCAAAAACTAAAGGTTTAATTCTGGATTTGCGTAACAACCCCGGAGGGGTTTTACAAGCATCAATAGAGGTGGCGGATGCGTTCTTAAATGATGGATTGGTGGCATATACTCAAGGCCGAACGGATAATAGCAACATTAATTACAACACTACTCCGGGCGATATTGCTGCGGGGTTACCACTTGTTGTTCTTATTAATAGCGGTTCCGCATCGGCCTCTGAAGTTGTCGCTGGTGCACTGCAAGATCAAAAGCGTGCGGTTATTATGGGCACTCGCAGTTTTGGTAAGGGGTCTGTACAAACCGTTATCCCCATTTCTGAAGATCGTGCGGTAAAACTTACCACCGCGCTTTATTACACTCCCAATGGTCGTTCCATTCAGGCTAAAGGTATAGAGCCAGATGTGAGGCTTGAAGCCAACAACGCGGCAGTAGACAATAAAATGGCAACCTCCGAAGCTGATTTGTCAGGGCACATTCCTAATAAGAATAGCAAACAAACATCTGCTGGAGAACCTGAAACGGTAGTAGCGGATGATATTTTGAAGGACAGTCAGGTATTGGATGCTGTTAATTTACTTAAAGGTTTGCATATTCTAGGTAAGCAATCTCGTATCCCGTAAAGCATTCTGCCTCGCTCTTTATTTCTTAAGTATTATTGTGGCCACAAATTAAGGTTATATTCGTTAGCATTTTAAATTTGATAGGGTTTCTTTTTTTAAATCAAATAAGTACCGGTTTATCTCAACTAATTATATTCAAGCCGTTTCAATACAGTTTATAATTGACTTGGGTAAGTTTTAACCAAATACCTTTTTTAAGGACAAAACGCTGAAAGGCACTAAGTAGTAATTTAATGAGGAACTGAATATGACAACACTTAATCGCACTGGTGAACTAGGCGCTGTACCTGATCGCAATAGCCGAATCCTGCAGAAAGATAGATATTGGTACTACAGCACCCGTGAAGGTGTAGATATTGGGCCTTTCGATGGCCGCAAAGATGCAGAAGTGGGAGTGGGTGAATTTATCAGCTTTATTTGCGCTTCAGAATCCAATGTTTTGAATATTTTGAAACAATGTCGTGCTGCGTAAGCTGAAAAGCGTTTTTAGTGAAACGAGTTAGACCAAAAAAACAAAAAATATAAGACAAAAATTAATGAGATAAAAAGGGCGCTTGGTGAACCAAGTGCCCTTTTTATTTGACCTCAGGCTAAAGCCGTACTTCAATTCCTTGGGCATGCATAAATGCTTTGGCTTGCGGAACAGTATATTCGCGGAAGTGAAAAATACTCGCGGCTAGAACTGCATCTGCACGACCTAGGATAATGCCGTCGCACAAGTGCTGTAAGTTCCCAACACCACCGGAAGCGATAACAGGAACTGGCACGGCATCGCTAATCGCGCGCGTTATACCAATATCATATCCCTGCTTTGTGCCATCGCCATCCATACTGGTAAGTAAGATTTCTCCTGCGCCATATGTCGCCATGCGCACGGCCCACTCGATGGCATCAATTCCGGTTGGCTTACGGCCTCCGTGAGTGAAAATTTCCCAGCGCGGTATTTCACCCTGCGCACTAACTTTTTTAGCGTCAATGGCGACTACGATACATTGAGCGCCAAACCGGTCAGACGCTGCTTTAACAAAATCAGGGTTAAAAACAGCGGCTGAATTGATGCCAACTTTATCGGCACCTGCATTCAGCATTCGGCGAATATCGTCAACTGTGCGAATACCGCCACCAACAGTGAGCGGAATAAACACCTCGCTCGCGATTTTCTCTACCGTGTGCACTGTGGTGTCGCGACCTTCGTGGCTCGCTGTAATATCAAGAAACGTAATCTCATCTGCACCTTCCAAATTGTAACGTTTAGCAATTTCTACAGGGTCACCCGCATCGCGGATATCCAAAAATTGCACACCTTTGACTACACGCCCATTGTCGACATCAAGGCAGGGAATAATTCGTTTTGCGAGAGCCATAGTTGTTCCGGTATTAATTAAAAGCGTTGAAATTAACTTGAGACCTTTGCACGATTACTGCGCTCGACATTACTGCGTTAAAAATTGCTAAAAAATGCTCATTTACTTCGTGTAAACTCCGCTTTTTTTGCAATTTTTGCCTTGTACTGTCATCGCTCGCTACATCGTGCAAAGGTCTCAACTTATTTAATGCGGTCTAATTGGAATCGCAGTACGCCTGCGCTTCTGTCATAGTCAACGAGCCCTCATAAATTGCACGGCCGGTAATCGCGCCACAAATACCTTTATGAGCTTGGACTTTTAAAGCAATGATATCGTCCATATTAGTTATGCCACCTGAGGCGATAATTGGAATACTGGAGGCTTGCGCCATGGCAACGGTGGCTTGCACGTTCACGCCTTGCATCATGCCGTCGCGAGCAATGTCAGTATAAACAATACTATTTACACCATCTTGCTCAAAACGTTTAGCCAGTTCTGATGCCTGAATATTGGATACTTCAGCCCACCCATCAGTAGCAACCAAGCCGTCTTTTGCATCCAGCCCAACAATAATATGACCAGGGAATAATTTGCACATATCCGTCACAAATTGCGGCTCTTTAACTGCTTTGGTACCGATAATTAAATATTGAACACCGGCATTTAAGTAGTACTCGATGGTTGCTGCGCTACGAATACCGCCGCCGATTTGGATTGGTAAATTGGGGTAGGCTTTCGCGATAGAAGTTACAACATCGCCATTCATCGGCTTACCTTCAAACGCGCCATTGAGATCAACTAAATGTAGGCGGCGACAACCTTGTTTCACCCATTGCGCAGCCATCGCAACAGGGTCGTCAGAAAATACTGTCGAATCATTCATCAGGCCTTGGCGTAAACGGACGCATTGGCCGTCTTTTAAATCAATAGCGGGAATAATAAGCATTAAACATCTCTTTAAATTAATGTAGGGTTTGGCGGGGAGAGTTAGGGCAAGTTTCGCAGACATCTACTACCCCAAATTCTATGGCGGATTTATGCCTTACCACCCCAGTGTAAAAAATTCTTTAGCAACTGCAATCCCGCCGTATGGCTTTTCTCCGGATGAAATTGCACAGCGAAAAGGTTGTTTTTGGCAAGAGCGGCGTGAAATGGCAAACCATAATCGCATGTCGCTGCTACCAGGGATTGCTCCTTCGCCAACACATAAAAGCTATGCACAAAATAAAAGCGGCTATCTTGCGGAATATCGGCCCACAATGGATGGTCGTTGTGATTGACTTGATTCCAGCCCATGTGCGGTACTTTGAGCGGGTGACCTTTGCTATCTTTAAGATGCTCGCCAAAGAAACGTACTTTGCCAGCTAAAAGACCAATACAATCAACACCATTATTTTCTTCGCTGTGATCCATCAAACTCTGTAGGCCTACACAAATGGCAAGTACAGGTTTACCGCTGGCGATTTGTTCGCGCAAAAGTTTATCGAAACCGAGGCGTTTGATTTCCGCCATACAATCGCGAATTGCGCCTACGCCGGGAAATATCACACGATCAGCAGTTGCTACTACCTTGGGGTCGGCGGTAACAACCACACGTTGTTCGGGGGCGACGTGGCTCAAGGCGCTGGCTACCGAGTGTAGGTTGCCCATACCATAATCAATTACAGCAACAGTTTGTTGGCTCATGAATCACAAGCTTCCCTTCGTGGATGGCATTATTCCTTCCATTCGTGGATCCAGTTCAAGTGCCATACGCAGCGCGCGGCCAAACGCTTTGAACACAGTTTCAATTTGATGATGAGCGTTGTGGCCACGCAGATTGTCTATATGCAATGACACACCTGCATGGTTAACAAAACCTTGGAAAAATTCCCAAAATAGCTCGGTGTCAAATTGCCCGATACGCTTTTGAGTAAAGGGTATTTGCATTACCAAGCCAGGGCGGCCAGAAAAATCAATGACGACACGTGACAAGGCTTCGTCGAGCGGAACATAAGCATGGCCGTAACGGCGAATACCTTTTTTATCGCCCACCGCTTTGGCAATCGCTTGACCAATAGTAATGCCTATATCTTCAACCGAATGATGGTCATCAATATGAATATCGCCGACACATGTCACGTCAAGATCAATCATGCCATGACGAGCAATTTGGTCCATCATGTGTTCTAAAAATGGCACGCCAGTATTAAATATACCTTTACCCGCGCCGTCCAAATTAAGGTTAACGTTGATTTTAGTTTCTAGGGTATTTCGAGTGACTTGGGCGATACGGTCTGTCATAAACTTAACTCCAGCTAGCCAAACACGCTTTTATAAAGATGCTCGGCGACAAGTAAGCGCGAATTATATAGCTATGGCGCAATTAATTCACTGCTCATGCAGGCTTCGGTGGTTATTAAGGTTTAGTACAGCCTATACGTTTTAGCCTAAGGGTGCATAAACTAACTGGCTAGGCTACAGTACTCAGCCATGGTTATTTTTTCTTACTTTACGGACGACATTTTATGAGCATCACATTATCTAAATTTATTACTGCTTGGATCATTGTTGTTTGCAGTTTGGGCAGTTCCTTTGCTTTGGCGCACAATCAACAAGCCTACGGTAGCTGGAGCATATCAACCAATGTAGATCACATTAACATCGATCCTGAAGCAGCTAGTCGGCCCGATGTGATGGTTGCGGATTCTGCAACGGCCTTCGGTGTAGCGGGTGAATACCTTAGCGCCGGTAGCGATATGACCTTTGCGATTGGTCTAAATTACATTATGTATAACGATAACAACGAATTTTCCCAATATGTGGAAGATAACTGGAATGACGATTGGTACGACGATTGGGATAGTGGCAGCTACGAAGAGTCTGACGCAAATGCGTTCATGTTGTATGCCGAGGTTGGCCCAACACTTTATATTGGTGCCGATGATATGAGCTTTTTCAGCGTGCGCGGTGGTGTAAGTGCGATACTTGATTCAACGCGTTCCATTAGTTACTGCAGCGATTGTTATTCCGAAGATATTAACTTGGATGGTGGCTTGTACGGCTCAGTGGGTATAGGCCACACCTTTAACCGATTCGACCTGAGTCTGCAATTTCAACAATATTTTACCGGCGATATCGATAACAGTTTGCGTTTTAAGGCAGCTTTTAATTTTTAGTTTAACTGCTAAAGCCCGTACTCTTCTTTAAGAGTGCGGGCATCTACGATTAGTCTCCGCTATAACCAACACAGATCCGGCTTTTTCTTATACAAACTTAGTCTTAACTCTTACTTGCGAATGCGCGCCAATGGTTTACTTTTAAATAAGTAAAATACATAACTTACGCGTCTACATTGTTAGGCCACTCAAGCTAAGTATAACTAGAGATAAGATGAACCATAAGCTCACCCAGATTCGCACCCTGATTTTAAATGCTAAACAACATGCCGATGCTGCTGTGCAGGTATCGCAGTTGGTCTCTGAGCGTACCCACGGATTACACGACGCAATAAAATTACCTCCCTTGGAAGCTTCCAATTTATTAGCGACTTTTATTATTCGCTACATCGCTCAAGTGCCAGAATTTATTGAAGTGATCAGCGAGATTGCTAAAGAAGCTGGAATATATGAGGGGGTTCGCCCATTGCTGCATATTGCGAGTGATTATTTTTTAACGCCGCCTGACATTATTGGCAATCACAATCAGCTGGAAGTGCTGCTCTACGAAGCTTATCTCGCGCATCGTTTGCTCGAAGAAATTAATGACCGTTTTATTGGCTATTGTGGTATTCCGCTCGCGCCAATGGACATGACGCGCGCTAACGTGGTCGCGCACGAACTTATTGGCGAACCTTTTGCTAATGAACTGGATCAAGCAGTATTATTTTCAGCAGAATTATTATTAGATCAATGCAGCTTTGCTGGCGATAATTTTCAAAATTATATCGCCATGCATAAAAAAGATGGTTGGTCTGTAGAGCTAGAGCGTTGGCCTTGCTTAACTGAAAACTTAGCGATTGTGTTGGATTTTAATCATGATTCTCGCGGTACTACTCATTAGTTTTATCTGAAGAAACAATGGTAATTATTTGCAAATCCTCAACTTTTTCTTCGCTTTTATTTACTCGTGTTTCCAATTCACGTTTCACGGGTTTAAAATTCATCTCATCTTTAAACACGCAATTCACACATTCACGAAAATCTTTGCCTTCCTCGTTGTAAACCACAAATTTATCCATTTCAGAGCAGCGTGGGCATACGGCACCCGCCATAAATCGACGCTTGGTACTGTACGCCATTATGAGCACACCTCTATACCAGAAAGACGCAGCAGCGCATCGATATTAGGTTCGCGACCACGAAAATTTTTAAATAATTCCATCGGTGCCATACTGCCGCCTTGCTGCAAAATTTCTTTTAAAAAGCTAGCTCCAGTTTCGGCATTAAAAATACCTTCTTCTTCAAACCGGGAAAATGCATCCGCTGATAACACTTCAGCCCATTTATAGCTGTAATATCCAGCGGCGTATCCACCGGCAAAAATATGGCTGAAACTATTTTCAAAGCGATTAAATTCGGGAGGATGAACAACCGCAACTTCACTGCGTACTTGTTGTAATACATCGCGTGCAGCTAGCGGATTGTTACGGGTATATTCGGCATGTAAATGAAAATCAAATAGTGAAAACTCTATCTGACGTAACATTTGTAATCCTGATTGAAAATTTTTCGCTGCGAGCATTTTATCTAATAGTGCTTTTGGTAAAGTCTCTCCCGTTTGATAGTGTCCGGAAATTAAAGGTATTGCTTCGGGTTCCCAGCACCAATTTTCTAAAAATTGACTGGGTAACTCTACTGCATCCCAAGCTACGCCATTGATACCACTTACTGCCGCAACATCAATTTGGGTAAGCATGTGGTGCAAGCCGTGGCCAAATTCATGGAATAACGTTGTTACTTCATCGTGTGTAAGTAGAGAAGGTGTATCGCCAACGGATGGTGTGAAATTACAGGTTAAAAATGCCACTGGAAGCTGTATTCCCTTGTCGGTTTTGCGTCGCACCCGTGCATCAGCCATCCATGCTCCGCCGCGCTTTGCTTCACGTGCAAATATGTCCAGATAAAACTTGGCAATGCATTCACCATTTTTATAAATATGATAAAAACGCACATCGGGATGATATGTATCAAATTCGCTTTGTTGTTTTACTTCAATTGAAAATAAACGATTTACAATTTCAAACATTCCAGAAATTACCTTTTCGGCTGGAAAGTAAACTCGTAGCTCTTCTTGCGATATCGAATATTTAGCGGCGCGCAATTTTTCACTATAATAAGTGCTGTCCCAAGCTTGAAAATCTTTACAACCTTGGGCTGCAGAAAATTCACAGAGTTCGGCGTAATCACGGTGTGCATAAGGTTTTGATTTGCGCGCTAGCTCTTGTAGAAAGTTTAATACTTGGGTGGTGCTCTGTGCCATTTTGGTAGCAAGTGAGCGCTCAGCAAAATTATTAAATCCCAGCAGCTGAGCTAATTCATGACGTAGAGCAAGTGTCTCTGCAATAATCTCGGTATTATCAAATTCTGCAGTGCTTTCTATTAGTTGTTTGTTATTGGTTTTTTTAGATGTGCTTGATGCCCGTGTAACATAGGTTGTATAAACTTCTTCTCGCAGCGCGCGATTATCTGCGTACATCATGACGGCATAATAAGAAGGGAAGTCGAGCGTAATAACATACCCGGGAAGAGATTTTTTTTGTGCTGCTTGCGCTGCTTGCGCTAAAGCAGATTCTGGAAGTCCTGTTAAGGCTGCTGCATCCGTAAAATGTTTATACCACGCTTGAGTGGCGTCCAGCACGTGATTAGAAAATTGTGTCGACAACTCGGATAATCGCTGTTGAATTTCGCCAAAACGTTTTTTGTCGGCTGCATTTAGCGCAACGCCACCCAAACGGAAGTCCCGTAAAGCATTATTAATGGTTTGTTTTTGTGGTTGGCTTAATGAAGCAAAGTTTTTGCTTTGTTCTAACTTTTGATAACAATTATACAAAGCCTCGTTCTGACTTACTTCGGTACTGTACGCAGTCAATAGTGCGACACTAGCGGTGTAAGCAATACGTAGTTGTTCGTTGTTGCATACAGCATTTAAATGACTGATTGGCGCCCAGGCCTGATCCAACAAGTCACTCTGATTTTCGAGTGGCGCGACTAACGAATCCCAAGTTGGCAGTGACAAGTTAGTTAATAAGTTTTGCAAATGAACGCGGCTATTGTTAATGATTTGACTTATAGCGGGTTCCACGTGCTCTGCATTTATCGCAGAAAATGGAGGAAGAGCATGTATTTCCAATAATGGATTTGCTGATGTATTACTGACAGAATTGGGCATTCGTTTCTCCAGAATATTTTTCTTTCGCGTATCATACACGTTCAGTTCTTTAGGTGCTTTTATGAAACACAATAATAATCCTTTAAGCATTCGCAGCTATCAAGGCGTAAAACCGCAGTTTGGCGCGAAGGTATATATTGACCCCACCGCCGTTGTGATTGGCGATGTAGTAATTGGCGAGGATTCATCGCTGTGGCCGTATGCCATTATACGTGGCGATATGCATCGAATACGTATTGGCGCCCGTACCAGCATTCAAGATAATTGCGTGCTACATATTACGCATGCCGGGGATTTTAATCCTGAAGGGTATCCTCTTATTATTGGCGACGATGTCACCGTTGGCCACTCTGTAAATTTACATGGGTGCACAATTGGTAATCGCGTATTGATTGGCATTGGTTCGACTGTGCTGGACGGTGCGATTGTGGAGGATGAGGTTGTCATTGGCGCGGGGACATTAGTGCCGCCGGGGAAACGTTTGGTCAGTGGTTTTTTATATGTTGGTTCGCCCTGTAGGCAGGTCCGCGTACTTAAAGACAGTGAAAAACAATTTTTCAAATATTCGGCAACTAACTACGTGAAATTAAAAGGCATGCACATTGCCGAATTGGAAGCGCTGCTTGTGCAGTAAAAAATTACATTCACATTCAATAATTAAGCTGTTTGTATCAATCATTAAAATTTTGTTGTAAAAATTCATCATGTGTTGGTAATGTTTTTACCATAGCTTGAATAGCGTGCTTGGCAACTTTTAATGTCGCGCTAATTTCTTGATAATCAATATTATCCACGCGCGGGCTATATTTGGCGGGCCTAATACCCATACCTTCAAATACAGATTGCCAACTCGAGCTACGAAATAATTCATCGGTTCCTTCGCGCAACACTCCGTGACCTTTAAACAATGCGATGCGTTCTTTTAATGATTCGGGGATATCCATATTTTTGCAGTGGCGCCAGAACGGTGTATCTTCACGTTGCGTAGTGCAATAATGCAAGATAATAAAATCGCGCACTTCTTCAAAATCAGTAATCATCCGCCGATTGTATTCTTTTATTAAACTTGGATCGCAATCGCGATCAGGGAAAAAACGCAAAAAGAAATCCATCCCGCGTGCAATTAAATGAATTGATGTGGATTCCAGGGGTTCTACAAAACCTGACGCCAAACCCAACGAAAGGCAATTGTTTTTCCACATTTCTTTGCGTCTGCCAGTGACAAACGGAATTACCCGTGGCTTACTAATGCGAGGACTATCTAAACTTTTTAACAAGGTGGACTTTGCTTCGGCATCGCTGCAAAATTTACTCGAATATACATAGCCATGGCCAGTGCTATTGCGCAATGGTATTTGCCAGCCCCAGCCTGCTTTACGCGCAATTGCTGTAGTGTAATTTTTGCGTGGTGTTTTGGCTTCGGTTTTGACTACTACAGCGTGGTCGCACGGTAAATATTGCGACCAATCTTCAAAGCCTGCGGCTAGCGTTTGTTCAATTAATTGTGCACGAAAACCCGTGCAATCGATAAAAAAATCACCGTGAATTTCTTCGCCACTATTGAGTATTAATTTTTCAATGTTGCCATTTGGTAACTGAGTAACTTGTGTGACAGTACCTTCACTACGTTTTACACCGCGCGCTTGCGCATAGCTATGTAAATATTCCACCACTAGTTTTGCATCAAGATGTACTGCATAACTGGCACCACCGATCGGCGTATTTTGCATTTGCGTTGGCCAAAAAAAACGTTCTTGCTCAGCCATAACTGAACAGGGCGAAAAATCTTGTAGCGCTGATGTGTCGCCTTGCATTGTCGCTTTTAACCAGCATTGATAAAAGTCATGAGTACCTATTCGCTTACCTATCACACCAAAAGGATGGAAGTAGGCTTCATTTTTTTGTCGCCAATCAACAAATTTAACGCCGAGTTTAAAGCAAGCTTGTGTTGCTTGAATAAATTGTTGTTCGTCTATGCCAAGATTTTGAATTAACCGAACAACTGGCGGGATGGTGGATTCACCAATTCCTATTGTCGCTAGTTCTTCAGATTCTACTAATTCAATTTGGCAAAGTTCAGATTTAAGATGACACGACAGCATGGAAGCTGCTATCCAGCCGGATGTGCCTCCGCCCACAATTACAATTTTTTTTATGGGGTTCATTGCATTGTTCATGGCATCACTCATCATTCTTCTTCACCAGTTATTATTTTCTACTAATAAACCTTGACCGGAATTATCGTGTGCGGTTGTAAATTGCCAAGTGCAAATTTGCACCGCACTACGTAAAACATTAATAATTTTATGACGTGGGAAACTGGCGCGCCAAGCTAAGGCGATAGTGCGAGTTGGTCTAGTAGCGCTGAAGAGACGTGTAGTAAGTAAACTATTTGCATGCAGCGTTGAACTTGCTGCGGATATAGGAAGGACTGTAATCCCGAGCCCAGCTGCCACCATGTTACGCAGCGTTTCAATGCTGCAGGCTTCAATAAATGTTGGTCGCTCGCTTTCCGCTAATGGCGAGAAAATATCAATCACTTGATCGCGGAGGCAATGCTCCTTATGTAACAATAAAAAATCCTGGCCTTTTAAGTCAGCAGGGCGAAGAATTTGTCGTGCTGCGAGCGGATGTTTGTGTGGCATCAGCATGACTAGAGGCTCTTCGAAAAAATCTTGTGTTAGCACATCGATACCTATAAAAGGTTGTGATACTAAAACAACATCCAGTTCGCCCCCTCGCAATTTTTGAAGCAAATAAACACTGCTTCCTTCATAAATTCGTAAGTTTAATCTATTCGCCATCATGCGTAACTGCGGGATTAATGATGGTAGTAAATAAGGAGCAAGTGTTGAAATGACACCTATGGATAGCGTGCCGCCGAGTTGATCTTTAGTTGCTTCAGCCAATGCCTTGATGGCTATGGTGCGATCTATAACTTGCTTTGCCTGCGCAATAATTTGTTGGCCCATATTTGTTATTTGGATGCCGGATTTATTGCGCTCAAAAAGTTGTACACCTAAATCATTTTCGAGCTTACGAATGGCCATGCTCAATGTGGGCTGACTCACGTAACAGCGCGCAGCTGCACGACCAAAATGCAGTTCGCTCCCAAGGGTTACCAAATATTGCAGCTCTATTAAAGTCATCTAGAGGAGGGCTTTTAAAGAAGGTGGATGACCATTCTAATCGCGGCATCTTTTTTACCAAAGCCATATCGGAAATATTCATGATCTAAATCCTAAATGGTAGGTGTTACATGGCAAGTGTCGGATTATTTTACATTGCCGTAAAACGAGCAGTGATTTTGTGACGCATATCACTATAAAATAAGGGTTTAGACGACGTTGGCACATAAGTTGCTATTGCTGCTTGTCAGTAAAACTTCAGGAATTTTTATGTTAATTGTTACACGTCTTTTGATTGCTTCAGTTATTGGCTTAGGATTAGCTAATAGCGTGCTTGCGAGCCCCATTGCCATTGATTTGGTCCACTCCAACTCGGAAAATATTGCCGAGAGTGTGGCTAGCCAGTCCAATTTTCTCCAGGCTGAAATGAATATTTCGCTTGTCAGTTCTCCGATTGGCGCTCAAAACAATCATCTCAATGTTGAAAATGTAAAGCAAAAGCCTGGCAAAATTTCTAAGGTTGCCGAGCCAAGCTCATTAATACTTTTAGGTTTTGGTCTGCTGGGTTTAGGTTTTTTGCGTCGCCGTAAGCATTAGTAAAGCGTTTGATAACTCACCATAAAAAAGCCGTATTGAAAGATACGGCTTTTTTATGGTTTAGGTGGAGGCGCCTGCGCTTACTTCATTGTTAGTGCGCCTCATCCCAATTATTTCCCATGCCCGCCTCCACCAATAATGGCACTTTTAAGCTGGCGGCTGCAGACATTCGTGCAATTAAACCTTCGCATACTTCTTCAACTTGAGTTTCCGCTACTTCCAGTACTAACTCATCGTGTACTTGCATAATTATTTTGGCATCTAGCCTGCTACTGGCAAGCCACTCATCCACTATTATCATTGCCCTTTTAATAATATCTGCAGCGCTACCTTGCATTGGGGCGTTAATAGCAGTGCGTTCTGCAGCCATTTGTAGATTTTTATTCTTGGCATTAATGTCAGGTAGATACAAACGGCGACCAAACAGCGTTTCTACGTAACCCTGTTCATGCGCTTGGGAGCGAATTTTATTCATGTATCGCTGCACGCCGGGATAGCGCTCAAAGTAAAGATCGATGTATTGCTGCGCTTCGTTGCGACCTATATGCAATTGTTTGGCAAGACCAAAGGCGGACATGCCGTAAATCAGGCCAAAGTTAATCGCTTTAGCGCTGCGGCGCATTTCGTTGGTGACAGAAGTTAAATCAACTCCGAATACTTCTGCTGCCGTAGCGCGGTGAACGTCTAAACCTTGGGCGAATGCGCTAAGCAAGCCTTCATCTTCAGAGAGGTGCGCCATAATGCGCAACTCTATTTGTGAATAATCTGCTGCCACCAGCTTGTAGCCCTTGGGGGCAACGAAAGCCTGGCGAATACGGCGACCCTCAGCGGTTTTAATGGGGATGTTTTGTAAATTAGGATCTTGCGACGATAGTCTGCCGGTGGCTGCTACGGCCTGATGATAGCTCGTATGAATTCGCCCCGTACGAGGGTTAATCATTTGTGGCAGCTTGTCGGTATAGGTGGATTTGAGTTTAGCGAGGCCACGATATTCCATCAGAACTTTGGGCAGCGGATAATCGAGCGCCAATTCTTGCAGCACCTCTTCGGCGGTCGAGGGGGCGCCCGTTGGAGTTTTTTTGATTACAGGCAATTTTTGTTGGTCAAATAATATCGCTCCCAATTGCTTCGGTGAGCTGAGGTTGAATTCTTGTCCCGCGAGCTCGTAAGCACTCCGTTCTATTTGAATTAAGCGCTCCCCTAGCTCGACACTTTGCTGGCCAAGTAATTTTGCGTCCACCAAAGCTCCATTGCGCTCAATGTGCGAAAGCACAGATACCAAGGGCATTTCCAAATCTTCAAATACATTTTTTAATCCTACACACTGCTGCAACTGGGGCCAAAAATAGTGGTGCAAGCGCAGAGTGATATCGGCGTCTTCAGCGGCATAATGGCCTGCTGTTGCAATTTCGAGCTGATTAAAGCTAAGTTGTTTTGCGCCTTTACCAGCTAAATCTTCGAAACTAACCGTTGTGTAATCCAGGTATTTAAGTGCTAGTGCATCCATATTGTGTCGGTTGGCAATAGAGTTAAGCACATAGGATTCAAGCATGGTATCGAAGGCAATGCCTTGCAAATTAATGCCATGATTAAGCAGTACGCTACGGTCATACTTAAGATTTTGGCCAATTTTTAGCTTATTTTGGTCTTCTAGCAAAGGTTTCAGCTGCGCTAAAACATATTCAATAGTTAGTTGCTCCGGCGCCCCCATGTAATCGTGGCCACAGGGAACGTAGGCAGCGTTACCTGTCTCAATGGCAAAGCTTACGCCAACAATACGCGCATTGATTATATTGAGGCTGGTGGTTTCAGTATCGAAAGAAAAGATGCCGGCTTCTGCTAGCTTGGCAATCCATTCGCTCAAGACTATCTTTTCGGTAATGATGGTGTAGTTAGCCAAAACTTCGGGAGATGTAAACTCGACGATCTCGGGTGAGGGCATTGTTTCTTCAATCGAAGATTCAATATTGGTTGTAGTTATAGAGTCGCTAGGAACAATATTTATCGAGGCTGGTACTTCGGCCGCCCAAGTTTTAAATTCTAAATACTCAAACAGCTCACGCAACCGTTCATTGTTAGGGTTGGAGATGCGAATGGTATCTGGCGTTACAGCGAGCGCAACATCCGTTTTAATAGTCGCTAAGCGGTATGACAGATAAGCCATCTCACGATGTTCAAGAAGCTTTTCAGGCATGGTTTTCGCTCCACGAAATTCCAAGCCGCGGACAACTTCAAGGTTGGCATAAATGGAGTCCAAGCTACCTAAGCCCTGAATTAAACCTAGTGCAGTTTTTTCACCGACGCCAGCCACTCCAGGAATGTTGTCAGATTTGTCACCCATGAGTGCAAGATAATCAATCATTAATTCGGGGCCAAAACCGTATTTTGCTGTAACTCCCGCAATGTCCAAAAAGCTATCAGTCATTGTATTGACGAGACTAATATGAGGGTTTACTAGCTGCGCCATGTCTTTGTCGCCTGTAGAAATAATAACATCCATTTTTTGCTCAGTGGCTTGGCGTGCTAGTGTGCCAATCACATCATCCGCTTCTACTCCTTCAATTACCAACAGCGGTAAGCCCATTGCTTGCACGATATC
>JANPKH010000114.1:0-1949 GCA_031425935.1 Gammaproteobacteria bacterium
AGCTTGGTCAGGCCGGTGGCTTTGAGCGATTCGGAGAATTTTCGCCGTAATTCCCAGAGCTTTTCACAAGCCGCTTCCCCCGACGCCAACTGCAAATGCCCCGCACCCAAGGTCTCCAGTAACTTGCCCAAGGCCCGCAACTCACCTTTGACCGACGCCGCCTGGCCATCCAAATCAATCAACACATGGCCTTCCCCCGCAGGCACAATGGCTTGGCCGAGATGTTCCCGAGCGCTTTTAAGGGTAAAAGCGTCGGCAATTTCCAGAGCCGCCGGTAAAAACCCCGCGCGAAACACCGCTTCGACCGCGTTGGCCGCTTGGCGAAACGTCGCAAAGCTCGCCGATAACGACGCCCGCGCCGGAGGCAAAGGCAGCAACCGGAGCGTCGCCTCGGTGACCACCCCGAGCAGCCCTTCGCTGCCCACAAAAGGCCCGATCAAATCGAAGCCGGTCTTGTTTTTATGGCACCGTCCGCCCGTGCGCAGAACCCGGCCATCGGCCAGAACCACTTCCAAACCAAGGACATAATGACGCGTGACCCCGTATTTCAAACACCGCGGACCGCCGGCATTGGTAGCGATGTTGCCGCCGATCGAGCAGTCTTTGAGCGAAGCCGGGTCGGGCGGATAATACAAACCCTGCGCGCGAACGGCGGCTTGGAGTTGACCGGTAATGACCCCGGGCTCGACCACTGCGACCCCGTCGGCGAAATGGATTTCCTTGATCGCCTTCATCCGGGCCAGCGAAAGCGCAATCCCGCCCTGCACCGGCACGCACCCGCCCACGTAGCCAAATCCAGCCCCGCGAGGGGTCACCGGGACGCTATGGCGATGCGCCCAGCGCAACGTTTTGCTGACTTCCTCGGTCGTGCGCGCGAAGACCACGGCTTCCGGTGCACGACTCGCAAACCATTTATCGGTGGCGTGTTGAGCCAAAACCTCCGGCGCCGCACTGACCACTTCCGGACCCAGCAGCCGGGTGAGTTGACGAATGATCGGGGTTTTCAAAATCAAGGACGCGGGGTTGCGCCGTTGTTCCCCACATCGCCGGGGGCGTTTCCACCCTTGAAGAGGCGTTTGAACAAGCCGGGCTTTTTGGGCGGGGGCGTTGCGGCCGGGACGGTGCCCGTAGTCCGCTCCTTGGAAACTTGAGAACTGGAGTAAGTACGAAATGGCGCGGTTTCCGTCACCGGTTTGCCCGGCTCCAGCGCAAATCCCGGGTGCGAAACCACCACCCCTTTGGCCGCGGTTAACACCAACGACCCCAACTCCTGACCCGCTACATCATACCCGGTCAGTTTCCAGAGCGGGGCCGCTTCGGCGCCTTCCTTGCGCAACTCGTAGTTAATCAACGCCAGATTGAGCTGATTGGCCTCCGCATACTGCTGGAGCAATTTGGCCGCGCGATCCGAGTCCCATTTGATGACCGAATCCCCGATGACCTCCTCCGGGGTTAGTTTCTCACTAAATTGGGACAAACCCCGAGTGCTGACAATCGCGCCGCCTGCCACCACAAACTCTTTCAGCCCCGTTTCCACCGCCGGATCGTGGACCAAAATATGCCAGCGCTCCGGAGCGGGCGCACCGTCCGACCCGTAAATCCGCGCCAGTGCTTTCTTTTGTTCCTTCGGCAAGACCTTTACCGCTTGGCCGGCCGTCATGGGTTCTGCTGCCAGCGCGGCTGCCGCCCAACCCGTCAAGAGACCGGTCGTGGAGAGGATAGTTCGCATCGGTGGCAGAAGAGTGAGCGGGCACCATATCGGGGCAGCTCGCTTTTTCCATCGCAATGATGGTGGAAAAGCCAACTTTGCCGCGCCGATGGCCCCGGGAAAAATCCTCGACTCAGCGGACGGGGCTGCCCAGTTTCCCGCCCATGATCATCAAGCCGAAAATCCGGGGATTCATCTGCACGACCGCTCATCCCGAGGGCTGTGCGGCGCATGTGCAGGA
>JANPKH010000115.1:0-6222 GCA_031425935.1 Gammaproteobacteria bacterium
GGCGTATCACACGGCAGTGGCGCGGGGGACGGATGTGGACAAGCCTAGAAATTTAGCCAAAAGTGTGACAGTGGAGTGAACGATTCTTTGAGTTTTTAAGGGTGTTCTAAGCAATTAAAGTCGTAAACACGGTCTATCGTCCATGCGGGCTTGCAGGGAGTTAGATTTTGGAGACGCTTTTTAAAGTCGTGAATACGCACATTGATCGCTGTCGTCAAACGGCTGCAATGGGCCAGGTCCCGACGTTCGCGAATGACCGGTAGCTGGCAGCTAAATTGAACTTTGGTCACCGGTCTAGGTGATGCGCTCAAATCTCGGTTTGCTCTGAAAGTTCCAAGGCATCCTCGACCTCGATGCCAAGGCAGCGCGCGGTACTTTCCAGCTTGGTGTGCCCAAGAAGCAAATATTTTTTGTGCGACGATAAATCAAAGACGCTTTGGTACGGCGAATGGTGTGGGTGCCATAGGCGGTTGGATCGAGACCGATCTCCTCAATCCATGAATCCAGTATGCGGGCGTACTGCCTCGTGCCCAAGTGTAGGGAGTCATGCACCCGACTGGGAAACAAGTAATCGTCACTTTTTAGCTCTGCCGCCTTTATCCAATCGGTAACTGCATCTCTTGTCGGCGGCGTGATTTCAAACTGAACCGGTTTGAAGTCTTTTGCTGCATGACGATCGCACGGGTGGAGACTCGGTCGCCATGACAAATGTCCCTGACACGCAATCGGACCAAGTCACAAGCCCGCAGTTTGCTGTCCGAGCCGAGATCAAAAAGAGCGAGCTCCCGGGTGCGATGTCCAAGTTGTAGTCTGATTCGGATGGCCCAGACGTCTTTTAGCTTGAGCGGGGCCTTCTGCCCGACGATCTTTCCCTTGTGCCACGGAACCTTGACGTGCGAAGCAGTTTCAGTTTCCGCGATGCGCTCCTTAAGTTGAGGGGAGATCAACTGTGGACCGATCAAGGTAATTGTCAATCGACGCGGGATATGGGATCACCTGGCCGGACACATTGATGCGAGGCACCTCGTTGCCCAATCATGGCGTTCAGCTCAGATGTGTGCCTTTTGGTAAGAGGCTGAATCGGGGTGCATACGACAGTCGACTTTACTGGGAGCGACTGACCCAGCCGTCGCAACGTGCAGCGTCAATCGGGTGCCCTGCTTCCCGAAAGCCTGCGGCAGCGGAGGTGAAACGCGCCAACGCTTCATCGGTCTTGCCGCGACCTGCTGCGATGTGCCCGCGTACCTCGTGGTGGGAGGCATACCAGGCCGGCAGACGCATGACCACGTCGGCGAGGTAGGCACACTGTTCTTCATGTTTTTCGGCCAGATCCAGTTCGCCAGCGCGCGCGGCAGCTATGGCCGCAGGAACGGCAAAGGTAATGCGGCAGCCAGGACAGGTTTCAAGCGGCCCGCGCACAGAGGCGCTGGCGTCCTCCATCACATATAGTGCGGCGCCCGGGTCGTCCGCATGCAGGTTGATGCGCGTGCCATAGATACGGTCGAGCAGGTGAAAGCCGATGTCTGTCTGTCGCGCCACGTCCAGGGCCTCGTCGATCAATGAGCGGGCCTCATCCCGCTGGCCCTCGTGCAAAGCGAGTTCGGCCAGGCGCTGCAGCGACAGTGCCTCACCCACCGGCCCGCCTATGGCGCGGTGCAGTCGGGCGCCCTCAACCAGATGGTGGCGTGCTTCAGTCAGGTTGCCAGCCAGCCACTCGGCCTCGCCGCGCAAGGTGACACCAAAAGCATGGCCGCGTGCGGCACCCAGCCGCTGGGCCTCCGTGGAAAGGGCTTGGGCGAAATTGATGACGTCTGAGTAGGGTCGGGCGCCATATAGAAATCTTTGGGTGATGCAAAGGTGGCCGTCGAACACGCGCAGCGCCAGGTGTGGCACCTGGCTGGTCTCATGCAGATCAGCCCATACGCTGCTGCGCAAGTCGCCGCGCGCATGCGCCGCCGCTGCCTGCGCCCAGGAAGCGATGACCAGCGAAGTGGTATCACCCGATTGCAGCGCAAGTTGCCGTGCCACCGCTGCCTTGGCGGTACCAACAGCGGGGTCGCCGGTGCCGAGTGCGGCCGCACCACTGTAAGCCAGTGCCTCACACAGTTTGCCTTCAACGCTGGTCGGCTTCAGACCGGCCAAGACGACGAGGGCTCCTTTTGGATCTCCCAGCTTCACTTGGGCTAGAGCGGCCTTGGCACGCAGGTTGTGGCTCTCGGATTCAGTCGCAACGTCTGCAGCGGCATGGTAAGCAGCCAGCGCCGCGGGTTCGCCCATGGCGTCAAGCGACTCGGCGCGCAGTCGCAGGCCCTCGGCATGGTCGGGTTGAAACGCAAGCAGCGGCTCGAGGTGGCGCAACACATCGCTGAAGGCGGCCAAGCGCACAGCCTCGCGGGCGGCAGCAAGTAACCAGGGCATGGCATCTTGCCGGTGGCCGGCTTCAAGCCAGTGGCGAGCAATGCCAGCCGGAGGGCTGTCGAGCTCGGCAAGGCGCACAGCAATGTGGCGATGCATCTTCAGTCGGCGGTGCGGAGGAACCTGGTCAATCAGCGCCTGTTGCACCAGATGATGGCGGAAGCGGTAACCACTGGCCAGCGGTAGTAGCACGCCTGCGGCCAAAGCTGCGTCCAGGGACTCCAGGCTGGGTACCAGCGCCTCAGCCGCCAGCGCCTCCACGGTGGCGATGTCCAGTTCGTCGCTGCACAGGGCCATCCACTTGAGCAGACTCAACGCACTGTCAGGCACGTCGCATAGCCGCGCTGTGATTGCTTCGGCCACGCCTCCCGGCAAGCGCACATCGGCGCTGGCGCTGGCACAACGCGCCAGTTCGATGGCCGCGAATGGGTTGCCATCGGCAGCGCGCGCGATCCGCCCCACCACATCGTCAGCCACACCAGCCGAAGCGGCACGCGCCACAAGCCTGCGGCACTCGTCATCGGGTAGCGGCTCCAGATCGAGCACTTGAAGTACGCCAGAGCGTTGTAGTCGGCCCAGGGCACGTGCCAGTGCGGTACCAGGCGCTGGCGGACGGACAGCTAGCAGAACGCATAAGCCGGCTCCACTGGCCGCCAACTGCGTGATCACATCGACATCGGCATCATCGGAGTGGTGCGCGTCGTCTATCAGCAACAGCACTTCTTTGCCAAGTGAAGCTGCCAGCAGCAGGCGCCGGATGGCGCCCACCACTTGGTGCCTGCCAAGCGGCCCTGGCAGAGAATCAGCCGGTGCCGCTTGCGGGCTCAGCAGTGCCAGCACTGCGCGCGCTTGGGCGCCAATGCGGTCAAGCACGCTGCGATCCTCAAAGATCAGTCTCTCCGTGATGTCGCGCATGACCGCATAGGTGCGGCCACTTTGCGGTGCCTCAACGCGGCATATCGCCCAGCCACGGGTCTGCGCCTGCGCGATGATCTCGCGGCCCAGTGCACTCTTACCAATTCCGGCTGGCCCGCGCAACACGATTCCACCGGGTCGCTCGCTGGGGGCCATGCCTAGCCAGGCATCCGCTTGTGCACTGAGCAAAGCCCGGCCGACGAAGGCAGGTCCCGCAACCTGCAAGCCGGAGATGCAGCGTTCGTACAGTGCCTGAGTCTGCGCGTTTGGTGATACGCCCAGGCCCTTCTGCAGCGCCTCGCGCAGGTGCGCATACCAACGCAAGGCGGCGGCGCGGTTTCCCGCTGCCAGTTCGCGTTGCATCAGCGCACGGTGCGCCGCCTCGTCTTCCGGGTCAAGCTGCGCCACGCGCTCCCATTGGCCGCAGGCGCGCAACAGTTGCAGCTGACGCTCACGCAAACGTTCGCGCGTGGCTTCGGTCCATGGCTCGAAACGAGCACCGGGCAGTAGGTCGCCCAAATAGGTGGCAGCTGCATCGGCACAGTCGGCGGGGTCGCTCTGAGCGAGGGCGGCATCGGCACGCTGCTCGAAGCGCAGCGCATCCACCATAACCGGGCGCTCGGGCCACAGAAGCACCTCGCCGGCCTGCAGCACGATGCCGTTGTGAAACCCCAGTGCCTGGCGAGCGTGGTGAGCGGCTTTCCTCAGATTGGCGGCGCCAGCCTCGGGTTCGAGTTGCGGCCACAGCGCGTCAATTACCTCGTCGCGTGTCAAGCGCTGGCGTGGCTGCAAACACAGCAATTGCACTAGCTGGGCTGAACGAAGGCTGGGCCAGCGGTCGCCCGCCAGTTCTACACCGTCGATGGCGACTGCAAAGCGGCCGAGCAGAAAGGCGTCGAGTCGGGCAATAGCTCCGGGGGGTATGTTGGGCGGGTTGATGTTCATGCCAACGATGGTAAGACAGCGTTGTGGCTTCAACAACCCCCCCAAGGAGAGAGGAACGATTCAGGAACGTCGGCTCGGCAATCTACGGCCACGCCCAGTGAATATCCGCTGGCGAAAACCTTTAGGAGAATCCATGACCTGTCTAAAAAGCAACATTCCAGCGTCGGAATTTTTGCCTTCGTGGTTCACACTGCTTCAACCGCTGGAACGGCAGACCTTGTTAGATCGCTACCTCTTCGACGTATACGTAGGTCCGGCTACCGCGCACGTTGCGAGCCGCCCTGACGCTGCTGACATCGAATACCCCTCGTGGCTGCCAGATCCCGGCGCTCTGGAGGTTGCGTCTTGGGCCCCCAATATCCGGAGTGCGGCGCGGTGAATGCCTGCCTGTATGACCGGATGGGTGGCGCAGCCGCTGTGGCGGCCGTCGTTGACAACACGGTCGACCGTCTCGCCTCCAACCCGCTACTGGTTGACAGGTTCCACGGCCGGGACTTGCCGCAAATCAAGGCGCTTGGCGTGAGCCTTTTGAGCGCCCGGACCGGCGGACCCTGCGGTACCGAGGTATCCGCCATGGAACTGTCCGGCGCCCGCTTGCGTTTCAGCCCGAACGAGCTGCACGCTGCGCTGGGCGATGTGACCGATGCACTGCGCGAGCAGGGAATCGGCGCGGATGAAGTTTGTGAATTAGTGAGCCTTATCCAAGCCGCCAGCTTTACACCACCTCTTCGCTGAACTGCTGAAGATCCGAAATGGAGCCAGGAACGATTCAAGAACGCTGCCTCCATAGCATGCAACCCAGCCGATCCAATTGTGGATCTGCCAACCCGAAGGAGAGATTCAAATGAACCAAGCTACCACCACCCTATACGAGCCCCTGGGCCGCCGCGCGGTCGAATTCTTTTGCGCCCGCACCGGAGGGTCCGAGGAATACACCGGCAAAGACATGGTCGCCACCCACCAAGGCATGAACATCTACGAGCTGGAGTCCATGCCCGCGATTGGCGACGCCATGGTTTCAGGAGCAAAAGCGATGAGAAAGTCTTTCGGGGTTGTAATGACACCTCGTGCGGCATTAGTAACCGCATTCAGCCTCATTTGCGCAGTTTTTTGCGGCGGAGTTTCCGCCCAAACACCACAAGAGGCGCAAACCTCACCAGCATCAATCGCCACAGCTGCGTCAGCACCTGCGATTACACGAACAGCAAAAGATGCAGATTTAAAGTGGAATCCCTGCCCCCCTTTCTTGCCAAAGGGCTGCGGCATCGCGGTTCTTAACGGCGAACCTGCCAAGAACAATCTTGACGTGTTTTTCAAATTACCAGGCAAATCGGTACTGCCTCGCCATTGGCACACTTCCGCTGAACGCATGATTTTGGTCGCGGGGGAACTGCATGTCGAATACGATGGCCAGAAGACTGCAATTCTTAAGCCTGGCACGTATGCTTATGGCCCGGCGAGAAAGTCGCACAGCGGAAAGTGTGTAAGCAAAGAGCCTTGCATCCTCTTTATCGCGTTTGAGTTGCCGCTCGACGCTGTCCCGACGGAAGAAACAGCCAAGTAACAACGGCACCAAGCCCGCTGCTCTTATTTCCATTCGTGGGATTAAGGGTGGCAGAGGCCAACCAGGGGCGGGCACTTCATCAAAGCGAGTACCCGACGTGGGCCAATTGCAGTCGCTGACAAAGGACTGCTTTAGAGCTGCGCGAACTTGAAATATCTGTAGCCGCCCGGTCTAGGGCTCAAGGTTAATAATTACTGTAATTCGATCTGGTGCACTCAGACAGTCGCTGGTGAAATACCGACATCATCGCATCACGCTCTGAGAGTGGGTTCGGCGCATGCAGTGAAGCGCACACCGTGGCGGTGATGTCGGTAAATGGCAAGATCTGGCCAGCGAATGCTTCACGCACTCCAGAAAGCCAGACGCGCAGCGCGCTCCCTTGG
>JANPKH010000116.1:0-12102 GCA_031425935.1 Gammaproteobacteria bacterium
TACCAATATTAGCTCAGCGCCATAAGCAGTCATTGCCGCTTTACGCTCATTAGTACTGTTATCCGGCATGATTAAAATCATGCGGTAACCTTTAATAGCGGCTACCATCGCAAGCGCAATACCGGTATTGCCGCTAGTGGCTTCAATCAATACATCGCCAGATTTTATTTGGCCGCGCGCTTCAGCTTGCTGAATCATCGATAAGGCAGGGCGATCTTTTACAGAGCCCGCAGGATTATTACCTTCAAGCTTAATCAGGACGATATTACTCGTCACACCAGGTAGACGCTGTAGGCGCACTAACGGTGTATTACCCACAAACGCTTCGATGGTAGGAAAATTCAGACTATCTCCAAATTCCATAATATCTCCCGACACTGAAATATTCTTAAACAACAAGTTACGCATTAAAAAACAAGTTACGTTTCAAAAAACAAGTTATACGCTATCCAACCACCGTGGCAGTCATGCGTAACGTTTTGACACTATCTGCAAAAGGCGGCTATTCTAACGCCGAAAAGACATTACAGCTAAGCAAATTTACCCGCCTTGCTCATCAGCACTTGAAGGACACATCACCAATGCTATCTAGACCCCGAAGTTTTAAACACAATGTTTGGCAATTAATTTTTATCCCTGCCTTTTCTACCATCTTGCTGTTATCAGTTTGCTTAGTGTCTTACTCTTTACACGAGTTATCTAAATTTGTAGATATGCGCGGCAGCGCTATGACTCGTAAAACGGCGCAACTTATTTACGCTCCACTTATTCAACAAGATAAAGCTCTAGTACAAGCATTGTTAGACGGCTCACTCGAAGACCCTTACATACGCGCACTACACGTTCATTTAAATACAACAGGTGAATCATTTCACACTGGCCCCGAATTTTTACCCACAACCGATGACGGACTCGAACCCAATATCTTGACGCCGGTTCGTCGTGAGACTCGACGTACTATTTTATTTACACACCCAATCGTGAACAAAGCTGGTGTAAACCCGATTGGTTGGCTTGAGGTAGAGATGCTTTCGTCACCTTATATGGTGATCCACTATCAAACGATTTTAATGACGATTGCGATTTCATTATTCTGCTTATTAGTTGCAGCTTATTTGGCAGTTTGTTTATATAAAGCTATTACTAATCCGCTGGCTCACATCAAAGAAGTGATTAACTATCTTGCGGAAGGAAAATTAAAAACTCGTGTAAACCCACAAAAAAGCTTCGAGTTTATTGATATTGCTGGTGCCATTAATAACATGGCTGAATCACTGGAAGCAGCTCAGCAGGATTTGCAAAACCATATCGAACAATCGACTCAAGATTTACGCGAGACTTTAGAAACTATTGAAATTAAAAATATCGAGCTAGATATTGCCCGCAAGGAAGCCATCGAAGCCAGCCGAATTAAATCTGAGTTTTTAGCCAATACTAGTCACGAAATTCGTACGCCTTTAAATGGCATTTTAGGTTTTGCCGCACTAACGTTAAAAACTGAAATTAACGAGCAGCAAGCGGATTACATCAATACCATTCACAATTCGGCGCAAAGTTTATTGACCGTTATTAATGGCATTCTCGATTTTTCAAAACTAGAAGCAGGCAAACTAACGTTAGAATATGCCCCATTACCAGTACGTCAGGCGATTGATGAAACACTACACATCTTAGCGCCGAATGCGCACGAGAAAAACTTACAACTGATGGGCTATATAGACCCAAAAATTCCCAACACATTATTAGGCGATGCACTTCGTTTTAAACAAATATTGTCCAATCTGGTTAGTAATGCAATTAAATTCAGCGAGCAAGGGAACATCATTGTTCGCGCAACAACTATTGCGACATACGAAACATATCTTGTGTTAAAGATCAGTATTAGCGATCAAGGAAAGGGATTAACACACGCACAACAAAACGACTTGTTCAAACCTTTTTCACAAACCGACTCCTCTAATTCACGCGAACAAGGTGGTACTGGATTAGGCCTAGCAATTTGTAAAGGCTTGGTTGAACGGATGAACGGCGAAATTGGCGTGAAAAGCCAATTGGATAAAGGTTCAACATTTTGGTTTACAGCACGGTTTGGTATCGATAAAAAATCAACGGATAATGTTCCTTCACTACACTTAAAAAACCATCGCGTACTGCTTTGCGGAACAAATAAAGACTCGCTGGAGCACTTACAATCATTACTGCACGAATGGAAAATTGCGCAACAAACCATAAACGAAATTCACGATATATTTCCTACTATTCGCGATGCAAAAAGTACCAATCCATTTGAATTACTCATACTTGACATGGCATTGAATGAACGCAGAATACAGCCATCACTACTGAATAAAATTAGCGAACAACTTGCCAACGAATTTAACTGTAAAGTTATTGTGTGTTGCACATCTGCGCACTTACAATTATTTCGAACTGATAGCAATAACGACAACACTATTTTTATTCGCAAACCAATTGCTTATGATGGATTTCTCAAATCATTATGTGAAAATTTAAATTCTTTACACACAGATATCGCTCCGGAAAATAATGCCACACTTGACGATACCGGCCCGCACGCATCTATACTTCTAGTAGATGACAATCCCGCCAACCTGCAACTGGCAACAGAACTACTACACGGTTTAAACACCATTGTTACTCAAGCCAGCAATGGCTTACAAGCCATAGAAGCATGTAAAAGCAATCAATTTGATGTCATTTTTATGGATATTCAAATGCCGGGGATGGATGGCTTTGAAACCACCAAACGTATTCGCGAAGCTGAAGATGGCTCACACAGAACACCCATCATCGCACTTACAGCCCACTCGATCACCGAACAAAAATCGCAACTGCTAATTGCGGGCATGGATGACTGCATAAGTAAACCAGTCAACGAAGCGCAGCTTGCACATATTATTAATCGCTGGGCCACTTTACGCGGGAAAAAAGAAGTCACTCCCCAAGAAAATGCCGTTATCATTCAAGAAAAACTATCAGCAAAAAATTATAATCTTGACCTTGATTCTGACCTTAAAAAGCAAAGCCCAGTGGATATTTCTTTATGCCTAAAGTTGGCCAACAACAAACCAGCATTAGCACACGACATGCTACAAATGATGCTCTGTAGTTTGCTCACGGAAAAAGCTGAAATAAACGAAGCCATGGCAAATAACAATATTTCTGCCCTTGGCGAACTAGTACACCGACTTTATGGCAGCAGTTGCTATTGTGGCGTACCACACTTAAAAAGCGTCAGCGGTTTACTCGATAAATTATTGCAAGCAAACAAAATAACTGAAGCAGTAAGTGCAATTGCAACACTTAACCAAGCTATTGACGATATTTTACTCTGGGGGGAAAATCGGGATTTGAAAGATGTTTTTGGATTATAAGAAAACTAGAAATATTTACTAGCGATTAAATATATCGCTACATAAATAATTCTCTACTTGCCAAGGGTTTAGAACCCAACAATGGCCGAAGCAATAAACGTGTTATGCGCTTGGCAGTCTGCCGAACTGCTAATTCTTGATAATTTTTTTCAGCAATGGCAAGAATATGCTTGCCACAAATTTGATAATTCGTTGGAGTATTGGCATCCGCAAGGAAGAAACCCTGCTGTTCGTCAAGACAATAAAACTGCTCGCCAGTAATCACCAATCCACTTTTTGCATCTCTTTGAAAATCAATTGCATAACCCAAATTAGCTAATAAGCATAACTCGAAATTTCGCAAAACCGACTCAATATCGTGACGATCATGCAAGCATTGCAAAGTTTCCTGATAGAGATAAAAAATATCTTTATGAGCATCTAACGTCGGCAATAAACGCATCAACAATTCATTTAAATAGAATCCGCTATAAAGATATTTTTCAGACAAGTTAAAGTTCATCGCTCCCGCTTCAAAATGCGTGAGCAGCTTTAGGTCAGCTTTACCTTGAAAAGAAATCAATAAACAAGTGAAGGGGTTAAGCAGATTTCGCCTTAGTGTTTTACGCGAACGTACGCCGCGAGCCACTGCGGTGAATCGCCCAAACTGTGGCGTTAGAAAATCAACCAACATGCTCGTGTCGCGGTAAGGGCGAGTGTGTAATACATATGCTGACTGAAGTTCTGCTTGCATTGATAATTACTAATTATGTTTTAAAAGTCGTTATAGCCCAAGCTTTTTATGGCACGCTCATCATCTGACCAACCTGATTTCACTTTAACCCAAAGTTTAAGCATAATTTTGGTATCAAACAATTTTTCCATATCCATACGCGCTTGCTGCCCTACGAGCTTAATGCGCTCTCCTTTATCGCCAATAAGAATTTTTTTCTGTCCATCGCGCTCAACTAAAATTAACGCCGATATATTTAATAAATTTCCGTCTTGCTTAAACTCTTCGATTTCTACCGCCATTTGATAAGGCAACTCATCGCCCAGCTGGCGTGTAATTTTTTCCCGCACAATTTCAGCGGCCATGAACCGCGAGCTGCGATCAGTGATTTGATCTTCTGGATATAAATGAACAGACTGGGGTAAACGCTCAATTAATAAAGCCTCTAAGCGATCAAGATTAATATCTCGCAATGCCGAAAGCGGAATAATTTCTGCCACATTTAATTTTTCTGTTAGTTTTTGCAAGTGCGGCAGTAATGCTTCTTTATCGTCTATTTGATCAACTTTATTTACCGCAAGAATAATGGGGGAGCTGATAAAATTAAGCTGTTTGGCAACGGCCTCATCTTCTTCGGTCCAGATAAATCTGTCGACCATGAATATCACCACATCCACATCTTTCATTGCCGTACTAGCTGCACGGTTCATGTATCGGTTGATAGCTTTTTGTTGTCCCAAATGTAAGCCTGGCGTATCGACAAAAATAATTTGCACGCTACCGTCAGTTTTAATACCAACTACATTATTGCGAGTTGTTTGCGGTTTTCGCGAAGTGATACTGATTTTTTGGCCCAACATATGATTCAGCAATGTTGATTTACCCACATTTGGGCGACCAACAATAGCAACATAGCCACAACGGGTGGAGGGTGAATCAGTAGTGTCTGGCATAGTAAAACCTGAAAAGGATTTGTGAACGATTTAAATATTAAGTAAGCGTAAGATTTCAATAGCAGCCAATTTTTCTGCTTCGCGACGACTACTAGCTTGTGCACGGACGGACTGCTTGAGCACCGCGACACGACACTCGATCGTGAATATATAAGCATGAGCTTCGCCAAGAGTTTCGACGACTTCATATTCAGGGAGGGGTTTTCGCAGCGCTTGTAAATATTCTTGTAAACGCGACTTAGGGTCTTTATCTGTCAAATCAAGGGAAAACAATGAGAGACGGTGCTCGTACCACCTCAAAACATGCGTGCGGCATGTTTCAAAATTAGTCTCAGTATAAATTGCCCCAATTAAAGCTTCCACAGAATCGGCCAATATAGAATCGCGCTGGTGCCCGCCCGATTTCATTTCACCTTCGCCTAAAACCAGACACTCACCCAGTTCAAACTCCCGCGCAATTTCAGCCAGCGTTTCACCTTTAACTAACTGCGCACGCAAACGACTTAATTGACCTTCACGAGCTTCTGGAAAACGGCGAAATAAAGCCTCACCAATTGCAAAGTTAAGAATGGAGTCGCCTAAAAACTCAAGGCGCTCATTGTTGTGCGCGCCATAACTACGGTGCGTTAATGCCAACCCAAGTAATTTTTGGTCTTTAAATTCATAACCCAGACGATACTGTAAGTGTTGATAATTAATATTTAGATTTGGCACTAACTTCATCCACGGGACTACAACATTCATTTGGACGGGTAGAATCCAAATGATTCTTAAAACTCATGACAACATCTATATTGGAAAATAGTGTTGAACGAGCCTCATAATCAATTTTCACAACTACGCGATTGGAACTCCTATTAATGTCAATTTTAGTTCCATCCTGACTACGCACATTATTCAACAGATAAAAATTATTCATCTTTTTCCTAATTTCGGCATCAGTCATTTGCTCCAAACTCATTCCTGGTTCTGCCAGCGATTTCAAACCAGCAATAATGTAGCGGTTATCTGCGTACATAGGCACAACCTTAAAAGCGAAGGTGCCACAAAAAGCACAAACAAGTAACACCAAGACCAGGTTAATCAAACCTACACCGCGTTGCTTTTGTAAACTGTTCATATAACTTTTCATACATAAGGACCTGTTATTAATTATTGAACAACACCTACATTTTCAAAGCTAGGAATACTTAAAAACTCTTCCCAGTGCATCCAAACCGCGAATGCCTTACCAACAATTGCATCCTCAGAGACGAAGCCCCAATCGCGGCTATCAGAACTGCTATCGCGATTATCACCCATCATAAAATAGTGCCCTGCTGGTACTTTCCATGCGCCGCGGCGACTCAAATATCCCGGCATTAAATATTTGTGGGTGCTAAATTCTTTGTCATCAATTGTTTCAGTGACTACGCGCAACCTAGGCTCGCCTACTGGAAGCATAGCTTGTAATTTCTCCGGCACAACTTTGCCGTTAATCGTTAACTGATGGTCCACATAAGAAATTTCATCCCCTGGCAATCCGATTACACGCTTAATGTAATAAGTCTCTGGATGATGCGGCGGGAAAAACACCATCACGTCTCCACGTTTGGGTTTATCAACCGGGATAAACACTTTATTCAACACGGGAACCCGCAATCCATAGGCAAATTTATTAACCAAAATAAAATCACCGATCTCCAACGTAGGAATCATGGAACCGGAGGGAATTTGAAATGGCTCTACTAAAAATGAACGCAAAAAAAACACAATGAACAACACAGGAAAAAATGATTTGGCGTATTCAACCAACACGGGTTCTTGGCCTGCAGCTGTTTTTGCAGTTTGATATGCTTCATGTTTATGTTGTTCAGCAACTTCAATTTTCTTAAACTGTTGTTCAACGGCTAACAATTTTGACTTACGCGGACGCGCCAATACCAATATGTCAAACAGGCAAATAGCGCCAGTAATGAGTACCGCCAGCGACAGAATTAGCGGGAGATTAATATTCATTAACTTTCCTTTATAAATTAGTTATCAATTTTCAAAACGGCGAAAAAAGCTGCTTGTGGGATTTCAACATTACCCACTTGCTTCATACGTTTTTTACCGGCTTTTTGCTTTTCCAATAGCTTTTTCTTACGTGTAGCATCGCCGCCATAACATTTAGCAGTTACATCTTTTCTCAAAGCTTTAACCGTAGAGCGCGCTACTATTTGCCCGCCAATGGCAGCTTGAATTGCGACATCGTACATTTGTCGCGGAATCAGCTCCTTCATTTTGTCAGTCAATGAATGGCCGATTTTATGTGCTTTATCACGATGCACGATAATCGCGAGGGCGTCGACTTTTTCACCGTTAATCAATACATCAAGACGCACTAAATTCGCCGGTTGAAAACGTACAAAACTATAATCCAGCGATGCAAAACCGCGACTGACCGATTTAAGGCGATCAAAAAAATCCGTGACCACTTCGTTCATCGGCATCTCATAGCGAACGGCTACTTGCGAACCGGTAAACTGTAAATCTTTTTGCGTTCCGCGCTTTTCAATGCAAAGCGTAATTACGTTACCCAAATGTTCTTGCGGAACTAGTATGTTAGCTTCGACGATTGGCTCACGCATTTCTTGAATCAAACCCGGTTCCGGCAGTTTGGACGGGTTATCTACGTAAATAGTTTCACCTTTATTATTCACAACTTCATAAACCACTGTTGGGGCCGTGGTGATCAAATCCAAATTGTATTCACGCTCGAGACGTTCTTGAATAATCTCCATATGCAACATGCCGAGGAAACCGCAGCGAAAACCAAAACCGAGCGCATCAGAACTTTCCGGCTCGTAAAACAGTGATGCGTCATTCAGTGTTAGTTTTGCTAATGCCTCACGAAAATCTTCAAAGTCATCGGAGCTAACAGGAAACATACCTGCGTAAACTTGTGGCTTGATTTTTTGAAACCCTTCCAACGCAAGTACATCAGGTGTAGACGCATGGGTAATCGTATCACCCACGGGTGCGCCGTGAATGTCCTTAATCCCCGCCACAACAAAACCCACTTCACCGGCTTTTAATTCTTTTAGTTGCGTAAGCTTAGGGCTGAACACACCAACCCCATCAACGATTTGGGATTTACCAATCGTCTTAAGAATAATTTTATCTTTAATCCGCAAGGTTCCGTGCTTAACACGGACTAATGAAACAACGCCGAGATAATTATCAAACCACGAATCAATAATTAAAGCCTGCAAGGGCGCATCAACATCACCCACGGGCGGAGGCACTAAACGCACCAATTCCTCCAGCACATCCTCCATACCCATGCCTGACTTAGCCGAGCAGCGCACGGCCTCGCTGGCATCAATACCAATAATATCTTCAATCTCTTGTGCAACTCGTTCAGGTTCAACTTGAGGCAGATCCATCTTATTAAGCACGGGAATTACTTCTAAACCTTGCTCCATGGCTGTATAGCAATTAGCAACAGATTGCGCCTCTACACCCTGTGCCGCGTCAACTACCAATAACGCACCCTCACAAGCCGCCAATGAGCGCGATACTTCGTAAGTGAAATCTACGTGACCGGGAGTATCAATAAAGTTGAGCTGATAGGTTTTGCCATCGCGAGCCGTATAAAACAGCGTTACGCTGTGAGCTTTAATGGTAATCCCTCGCTCACGCTCCAGATCCATGGAGTCGAGCACTTGAGCTTCCATTTCACGCTCACTTAAACCACCGCACATCTGGATGAAGCGGTCAGCGATGGTAGATTTGCCGTGATCAATATGGGCGATGATTGAGAAGTTACGGATATGGCTTAGGTCAGTCACGGGTAATAGGAGTCTTTATGGAAGTTGGTTGAATTAGCTAGCCTCCATGAATGGAGGGTCACCACGAATTGGCGGGCATTCTAGCTTATTTACCCATTGCACGCCATGTTGAAATCCTGCGCTAAAAATCCAGCAGCCATTGCATCCTTTGTTATCGAAGGACAGGATCTACAGGCAAAAAAATAGCGCATTCCATTGCAGATATGCGCTACCTATTGAGTTTAAGGCTAAGTTTACAGCGGCTATTTCTAGTCGCGAAGCAAACAATTCAATTCGTCAACGACCTCTTCCCAATCAGAATAAGGTTGACGTGCCTCACGCAAAAAAGCCGACTGTTCTGGAGTCCAGAAACTGGCATTTGCAAGAGGCTCCGCTTGTGGCAGCGGATGATGACGCTTAATGAAAGCATCTATATCACTAGGGGAGTTAGGTAAACCTAACTTAGCGAACAGGTCTTTAAGGGTATATAACATGTCAGCTCCCGACAAAGCATTCACAGTATCAAATAGATAACCCCGCTAGCATACCGTTAACCGTCAAAAATTTCTGCGCTTTTTATCAGCTTATTTCCATTGTCGGCCAATTGATCTGTTTTTCCGAGTAACAATTGCCCTAACTAACGTTGAAAAAACAATTTTTACATCGAGAGAAATAACCTCGAAAGAGCAGAAAATAAACAGTTAACGATTTATTCAGACAACGGATAAATATAATTGTTGCTTAAACACGCATGAACTATCAGATAACAAATAGGTCAATTCTGTGGAATGAAACTTACGCTTTAGGGCTTATCAGGAAGACAGGAGATTTTTATGCAACAAAAAATTTATACGATATGGCGTGAAAATAAATCATTCGTTATCTTCGTTACACTTATGCTGATATTTAGAAGTGCTGTGGCTGACTGGAATACAGTTCCTACCGGCTCCATGAAACCCACGATTATTGAAGGCGACCGTATTGCGGTTAACAAAATAGCCTATGATCTGAACCTCCCCTTCACACATATTTCACTTGTCAATTTTGCTGATCCAGAACGCGGTGATATCGTAGTATTTGACTCAAAAGTTTCAGATAAACGTTTAGTAAAACGTGTGATTGGCCTACCTGGTGATAGGGTCGCCATGAACAATAACCAGCTCACTATTAATGGCGAAATAATTAGCTATGAGGACACTCAAAGCACTGAAGTCAGCTACGGTCTCCCAGATAATAGCAAGGACAAGTTAGAAAAGTTATTAGGAACAAATCACAAAATACGTATTAGCAGCCCAAACAGTCAGAGATTCGCCAACTTCTCTGCCGTTGTAGTGCCCACAGGCCATTACTTAATGCTGGGAGATAATCGAGATAACAGTGCGGACTCTCGTTTTATCGGCTTCGTACCGCGGAAGGAAATAGTTGGTCGTACGCGTAATGTGGTAATGTCATTTGATTATGATAATTATTATTTGCCTCGGCCCGATCGATACTTACAATCCTTAGACTAAATATTTACAATTTTTAAATCACATAAACAGTGTTTAGAGTAAATGTTGTAATTCGTTTCCGCACTTTACCAAAAAAAATCCCCATGACATTTACATTGTCAGGGGGATTTTCAAACATCCTTAAAAATTTGTTTCAACTAAAGCACTGGTTTCCGCTTCGTAATCAATTGACGCAACACCAAAGCCAAACAATTTCAAAAAGTCTTCACGATAGCCTTTGTGGTCAGTAATTTCGAATAAATTTTCTTCAGTTACCTTCGGCCAAATCGCTTCTACTTTTGCCTGCACGACAGGATCAAGCTCTTTGTTATCGACACGATAACGACCAGCAGCATCCAAACGCGGGCTGGCACTGTACAAGCACTCGGTAAACAATCTTTGGATTTGTTCGATGCAACCTTCGTTGGTGCCATTTTCTTTCATTACTTTAATTAAAATAGACAAATATAATGGCATCACCGGAATCGCAGAGCTCGCCTGGGTTACCAAGGCTTTGAGCACAGCAACACGAGCTTGTCCATTCACACTCGCTAGTTTCGCACTCATGGCTTTAGCAGCGCGATCCAAATCCTCTTTTGCTTTACCAATAGTTGCGTGGCCGTAAATAGGCCAGGTTAGTTTCTCCCCTAAATAGGTATAAGCCACAGTCTGGAAATTATCTGCCAACAAATCAGACGCTTTCAACGCATCAATCCACAGCTCCCAATCCTCACCACCCATTACTTTAACGGTGTCTGCAATTTCTTGTTCACTGGCTGGCTCAACAGTAATATCTGCGATTTTAAGTGAATCTGTATTTAAATTTCTTGCGCTGTAACCTTGACCAATAGGCTTCAAGACAGAGGAATAAACCACCCCCGTTTTTGGGTCTGTACGACGTGGAGATGCCAAACTATAAACCACTAAATCAACTTTACCGATGCCGCTTTTCAACAGCTCAAGTACTTGCGCTTTGCACGCATCAGAGAACGCATCACCATTAATAGTTTCTGCGTACACACCAGCGTTTTTTGCTGCATCGTGAAACGCAGAAGTATTGTAATAACCCGCCGAAGCACATTTACCATCCGATGGTGGCTTCTCAAAACACACCCCTAAAGTAGCTGCATTACTACCAAAAGCCGAAGTAATACGTGAAGCCAGCCCATAACCGGTAGAGCACCCCAACACCAACACTTTCTTGGGCCCACCAGCAATGGGACCTTGAGCTTTGGTGAAAGCGATTTGCTCTTGTACATTTGCCGCACAACCTTGCGGATGCGCATTAATACAAATAAAACCGCGAACTTTTGGCTTGATAATCATTGAGTTAACCTTTTGATGTTAAATACTTTAAGGGATATTAAATAATTTGAGATAAAAATAAAACATTGCAATATGTACAACAATGAAAAACAAGGCATTATACAGAAACCAAACCAATCGCACAGGTCATGCACCCTACAGCCTTTCAAATCAACCGTGTAAAATTTAACCGCAACTACGAGGCGCTATTATGATCTATTCAATGTTTGCAATGATTTTGCTTACTTTCAGCGTTGCTTTTTATATGTTTAGGTTACGCGTACAAGCCGTAAAAAGTGGTGAATTAAAATTAAGCTATTTTCGCCTTAACTCAGGCGCCGAAGCTTCTGCTAGCCTTACTCAAGCAGCACGTAATTACAGTAATTTATTTGAGCTGCCGGTATTATTTTATGCGTCCGGCACCATTGCTCTTGCTCTTCATTTGGAAAGCTT
>JANPKH010000117.1:0-2023 GCA_031425935.1 Gammaproteobacteria bacterium
TTTGGCTTTTTCGCCAAGTTTTCGCTATGCTGGCTTTGCGATTTGGTTGTAATCCCACTCGTTAAGTCAGTAAAGACCGGCCGCGTCAACAACCATCATCCCGCATTCGTGCGGGATTTTTTTTGCTTGTGAATTTTGTAGTGTTATAAAATAAAAAAGCCGAACAGGGTGAGTGCTCGGCTTGTTGTATGACTGTAAAATGTTATGGCATTTCCAGCTGTTGAAAATATTGCTCAACGGAAGCAGGTATCGTGTTATCAAATTCACCTAGTCCCAAACTTCTACGTTGTTGTGCTAAATCATCGTAAATTTCTTGCGAGCGTTTTTGAATCTGGTCAGATACTTCTTTTGTAACTTGAACATTGTTAATGCTAATAAAATTCTTAGCACCACCAATATTGGGCCACCTGTCACCCCGCAAGTTTGCAGCGTTATACCATGCCAGCGTTTCTATCGCTGCCGCTTGCTTATCTTCCGAGGTTTTGGCCCTGTCATAAACACTTATACTAGTATTGGTTGCAATGGTATGCATTGCATCTGTTGATCCATATGCGGCTGCATTTACATAAACTTCTTTAGCTTTTTCGAACCCAAATTGTCGATAATAAAGTTTACCCAAATGTTTCATTGCACGAATATCACCACTCTCTGATAATTTTTTCAAAGTATCTTCGCTGTAACTGCCGTATTCGTTATTTGCTTCGCCCCAATACACATAACCTCTTGCATCAAACCAGCTTTTTACCTGTGCCATATCCGCAGGGTTACCCATAATTGACTGAAAGTCCGCGACTATAGGGCTGACCTTTTCTGCGCTAGTTTGCGTTACTGGTTGAGTAGTTTGTTGTGCTGTTTTTTGACGTGCGCTTGGTAGCCCATATTCAACACTGGTGGTTTGTTTTATTTCCAGTTGCGTGTGTTGCTCTGAAGAAATGAAATTATTTTTGTTGCTGTTTAGCCATAGAATAATCGCAATACTTGCAGCCACTAAACCTATGATTAAACCTGTTTTTTTTGAGTGAGTCGCTAACATAAATGGTCCTCCTAAATAGATTGTATGGTCAGCATTACGGGCATTTTGCTGCTAGGTTTGCTAAGTCGTTACTGGCAGTTGCACCGCATTGGCTTATTGTTGCTTTTTGGACATCCGCAAATCCTTGGCGACAAGTTGCATTAGGATTCCATTCAACACTACCAGTGAGAGTACCACTACCACTGACTGTGCCTGTTGCAATGCCGTAATTATAACTGCCGCCAATATTACCGGTCGCGCTACCACCGATAGATGTTTTGGTTACCGAGGTGCAACCTGCCGCTTTGGTTAAAAACGTTGTATCTGCGTCAGCTATACATTGGCCCTTATCAGCTTCAATTTTTGCCGCTGTTGCAGCTTTCGTTTCACATTCTTTTCGTCTGAGTTCTTCAGCCTTGGCTTTTTCATAAGCCACTCTTGCTGCCATAGCGGCTTGCTGTTGTTGTAATTCCGCACCGGAAGGGCCAACCATAGATGAGTAATAATTAGCGGTTGAGCTGGGTGGTGCTGGATAACCTGTAACAGTAATTGTTGTAGTTTGCGCAATAGCCAGTGAAGCATTGAGTAATAACGTAGTGGATAATAAAAAATAGAGGGATTTTTTCATCGCAAAGTTCCTTAGTTCCGTTGCATTAGTAAAAAGTGATGCTGATTTCAGATTTGAAATACAAAGCGCGGGCATGCTACCACTGGGTAATCTCTTCAAAACAGACGACATTGACGTTTTTTATTAAAAAATTATCTAAAAAAGTGAATTTGTCGTCGAAAACTTCATATATAACCAGAAAAACAGCGTATTACGCACCCGTGGCCATGGTTTTAGGTCGCCAAACGCTGTGAAATGCCTTTCATTTGAATTTAATTGCCGCTGGTGCCCGTTGGGCACGAGGGCGCGTGAGTGCTTCCCTGTGGTCTACAGGGGCTTGTCCCCGTCCGCTGGCGGATAGTCCACAGGCTTTAACCGTGGCGCGTCTCTACTTGCACTCACTC
>JANPKH010000118.1:0-11701 GCA_031425935.1 Gammaproteobacteria bacterium
TCAGGTACGCGCCTGCATCCCGCTACATTGGCCATCAGCAAGCAATTGCTGCCGATTTACGACAAGCCGATGGTGTACTACCCGCTCAGCACCTTGATGGTGGCCGGTATTCGTGAGGTGCTCATCATCAGTACGCCGCAAGATACCCCACGCTTTGAGCAACTTCTCGGCGATGGATCCCAGTGGGGCATGAAGCTTAAGTACGCGGTGCAACCCAGCCCTGACGGCCTGGCTCAGGCCTTCATCATTGGCGAGGATTTTTTGGCGGGTGCACCTAGCGCGTTGGTGTTGGGTGACAATATTTTTTATGGGCACGACTTGCAAACACTGCTCCGGCAGGCCGATACAAGTGATGCGGGCGCGACGGTCTTTGCCTACCATGTGCAAGACCCGGAGCGCTATGGCGTGGTGGCATTCGACGCAGATGGCAAAGCCAGCAGCGTCGAAGAAAAGCCCGCCAAACCAAAGAGCAACTATGCCGTCACGGGTCTGTATTTTTACGATGCGCAAGTTGTGGAAATTGCCAAGTCCATCAAACCCAGCGCCAGGGGCGAACTCGAAATTACAGCCGTCAATCAGGTTTATCTCGAGCGCGGCCAGCTCAATGTTCAAATCATGCAGCGCGGTTATGCCTGGCTGGACACAGGCACCCATGACAGCCTGCTAGAGGCAGGGCAGTTCATCGCAACGCTGGAGCATCGCCAGGGCTTGAAGATCGCTTGCCTGGAAGAGATCGCCTGGCGCAGCGGCTTCATTGATGATGCGCAGTTGGCCAGGCTGTCTGAGCCGCTCGCTAAAAATGGCTACGGCCAGTATTTGCTGCGCCTTTTGAATGAGCAAGGTCGACCATGAAAGTAACCGCTACCACTATTGCTGATGTGCTGATCGTTGAGCCCAAAGTGTTTGGCGATTCGCGAGGTTTCTTTTTTGAAAGTTTCAACCAGCGCGCCTTTAATGCGGCAACCGGCACCGATTTGAGCTTTGTGCAGGACAACCACAGCCGCTCAGAAAAAGGTGTGCTACGCGGCCTGCACTACCAGTTGGGCAAGCCCCAGGGCAAGCTGGTTCGGGTGGTGCGGGGTTCGGTTTTTGATGTGGCGGTGGATATTCGTCCAGCATCACCCACCTTTGGCAAATGGTTTGGCATTGAGCTGAGCGAGCATGACAACCGCCAGCTATGGGTACCACCGGGCTTAGCTCATGGGTTTTTGGTGCTCAGTGAAAGTGCGGATTTTTTGTACAAAACCACTGACTACTACGCACCTGAACTTGAACACTGCATCGCGTGGAACGACCCGGAGCTTGCCATTGTGTGGCCACTGGGACAGCCGCCGAAACTGTCGGTCAAAGACATTTCAGGCGTGGCATTCAATCGCGCTGTGCTTTAAGCTTTAAATCCGGCTGCCGATTGTCAGCCTACATTTCTAGTGAACGACGCCATGCCCAAGCAGTACTTTGAGGCCAGTTAACCAAAGTATTTTGATGTCAAACCAGAAGGATTGCCTCTTGAGGTATTCCGCGTCTAGCGCGACTTTTTCAGGTATTGGTAATTCATCCCGGCCATTGATTTGCGCCCATCCCGTCAGCCCGGGGACTAAAACATGCACGCCTTTTTGAGTCCGCGACTCGATCAAATCGGCCTGGTTGTATAAAGCTGGCCGGGGACCGACAAAGCTCATGTCGCCCGTCAAGATGCTCCAGAGCTGCGGCAACTCGTCGAGGCTGCTTTTACGTAAAAGCGGACCAATAGGCGTCAGATGCGCGGTAGGATTGGCTAATAAATGTGTGGCCACTTCAGGCGTGCCCGTACGCATGCTCCTGAACTTTGGCATGCTGAAAATTTTGTTGTTGCGGCCCACCCGGTCAGACCAATACAGTACGGGCCCCTTGGACGTTGCGCGCACCAGTAGCGCGACAAGCAGCAGTGGAATCGCCAATACCAGTGCCAACATCAAGGCAAGAGCCAGATCAAATAGACGCTTCAAAAACCAACCTCATGTTTCATTAACTGTTTAGCCAGCAAGTTCTTTTTAATTGACAATCAAAGCGAAGCAGTTTACTTGCACCGTTTGATTGAAAATACCTGTCGACATCGGGTTAATTGTCGCGGTAGGCTCCGGTTTCAAGCGATTTTAACCTTTGCCCTTGGCCGACTGGCCCGGCTGTGTTTCTCAACTATTATCCAATTACCTTATCTGCAAAATCTCTCATGCATGACTACCCAGTAATCGTTGGCCGAAAAGTTCGCCTCGCTGTCGTTGGCTGCGGCCGTATTTCCAGCAATCATTTTGATGCTATTGAAAAACATTCTGACCGGGTAGAGCTGGTGGGTGTGTGTGACACCAACGGAGCAGCGCTTGACGCGGCCGTGGCGCGCACCGGTGCACCTGGCTTTCGCAGCCTTTCGGCCCTGCTTGAAAGCACCACCGCCGATCTGGTGGTTCTGGCGACGCCTAGTGGGCTGCACCCTGAGCAGGCGGTGCAGGTGGCTCAAGCTGGCCGCCATGTCATGACTGAAAAACCGATGGCAACCCGCTGGCATGACGGCCAAAGGATGGTCAAGGCTTGTGATGAAGCCAACGTCCGGCTGTTCGTCGTCAAACAAAATCGCTTGAATGCCACCTTGCAATTGCTCAAGCGTGCAGTTGAGCAAAAGCGTTTTGGCCGCATCTACATGGTCAACATCAACGTGTTCTGGACACGCCCACAGGCTTATTACGACAGCGCCGCCTGGCGCGGTACCTGGGAGTACGATGGCGGCGCCTTCATGAACCAGGCCAGCCACTATGTTGATCTGCTGGACTGGTTGATTGGCCCCATCGAAAGCGTACAGGCCTACACCAGTACGCTAGAGCGCAATATTCAGGTTGAGGACTCTGGGGTGCTGAACGTCCGCTGGCGGTCGGGTGCGCTTGGGTCCATGAATGTCACCATGCTCACCTACCCCAAAAACATGGAGGGCAGCATCACCATCCTTGGTGAAAAGGGCACCGTCCGCGTCGGTGGTGTTGCTGTCAATGAGATCCAGCAATGGGACTTTGCTGAGCCTCATGCAGACGACGACAAAGTCAAAACGGCCAGCTATGAAACCACTTCGGTCTATGGTTTTGGCCACCCGCTTTACTACAACAACGTCATCAACACCCTGCGTGGCGAGGCCGAACCCGAGGCCGACGGACGCGAAGGCCTCAAAGCACTGGAGGTGCTGATTGCGGTGTACCTGTCTGCTCGCGACGGCAAACGCGTCCCCTTGCCGCTGGACTACTGACGGCTTGCCCGCATGAGCGTCAGCATTCACCCCAGCGCCATTGTTGATGAAGGTGCGCAAATTGGCTCTGGCAGCAGAGTCTGGCACTGGGTACACATCTGTAGCGGTGCCCGTATAGGCAAAGACTGCTCCTTTGGCCAAAACGTGTTTGTTGGCAACCGCGTTGTTATTGGCAATAACGTCAAAGTACAAAACAATGTGTCGGTGTATGACGGGGTCGAGATCGAAGACGACGTGTTTTGTGGGCCGAGCATGGTGTTTACCAACGTCTACAACCCCCGTTCAGCTGTCAGTAGAAAAGACGAGTACCGCCCCACCCTTGTGCGTAAGGGAGCCACACTGGGCGCCAACTGCACCATCGTTTGCGGCACCGTGATTGGCGAGTACGCCTTTGTCGCTGCTGGGGCTGTCGTTACACGTGACGTAAAATCATTTGCGCTGATGGCCGGCGCGCCCGCCCGGCAAATCGGGTGGATGAGCCGCTCTGGTGAACGCCTGGGGCTGCCGCTTAAAGGCAATGCCTCTTTTGTTTGCCCCCACGCGGGCGATACCTACCAATTGATAAACGATGAATGTACATGTCTAGCCCGTTGATTCCCTTTGTTGATCTCAAAGCTCAATATCAGGCTTTAAAACCTCAAATTCAGCAACGCATCAATGCCGTACTCGACCATGGCCAGTACATCATGGGCCCCGAAGTGCGTGAGCTAGAGGAGCGCCTTGAGGCCTACACCGGCGCCAAACACTGCATCACTTGCGCCAGCGGCACCGAAGCCCTGTTGATCAGCCTGATGGCCCTTGGCATTGGTGCTGGCGACGAAGTGATCACCACACCCTTTACCTTTGCCGCAACCGCAGAGATGATTGTGTTGTTGGGTGCAAAACCTGTGTTTGTCGACGTTGAGCCTGACACATGCAACATCAATGTGGCGTTGATTGAAGCCAAAATCACGACCAGGACGCGCGCCATCCTGCCGGTCAGTCTGTATGGGCAAGCCGCCGACATGGATGAAATCAACGCCATTGCAGCGCGGCACGGTAACCTGGCTGTTATCGAAGACGCCGCACAAAGCTTTGGGGCTGATTACAAAGACCGCAAAAGCTGCAACCTGAGCACCTTTGGCTGCACCAGCTTTTTCCCTAGCAAGCCGTTGGGCTGCTATGGCGACGGTGGCGCCCTGTTTACCAATGACGATGCGTTGGCGCTTGCCTGCCGTGAAATCCGGGTTCATGGTCAAAGCCGCCGCTATGTGCATACCCGCGTTGGCCTGGGTGGGCGCATGGACACCTTGCAATGTGCCGTAGTGCTTGCCAAGCTCGAAAGATTTGAGTGGGAAATTGCACGCCGCCTTGAGATTGGCCAGCTTTACAACGAAACCCTGGATGCGCTTGGCGTTGCCCGTGTGCAGCAGCGGGCCGACCGCAACAGCGTCTATGGCCAATACACCGTGCTTGTGGACAACCGCGATATGGTGCAACAAAAGCTGAAAGAGACAGGTATACCGACTGCGGTGCATTACCCCGTGCCCTTGAACTTGCAGCCAGCCTATGCCCACCTTTGCTGCCCAGACTGCACGCCCCATGCGGCCAGTGTTGCCAAACGCGTCATGAGCTTGCCCATGCACCCAGACTTGTCGACTCTTGAAGTCAATCGAATCGCCTCTGCACTGGCTGAAACAACCGTCTTAGAAAGTACTATTTAAATGGAACTGCAAGGAAAAAAACTCGTACTTATCGGCGGTGCAGGCCTGATTGGCTCGCACACGGTAGACCACCTGGTTAAAGAAGATGTCAAAGAAATCATCATTTACGACAACTTTGTACGCGGCCGTGTTGAAAACCTTCAGCAGGCACTGAAAGACCCGCGCGTCAAAATCTTTGAAGCGGGTGGTGATGTATTACAGACTGACATTCTTGAGGCTGCCCTTGACGGGGCCGATGGCGTGTTTCACCTTGCGGCGCTGTGGCTCTTGCAATGCCACGAATTCCCGCGAAGTGCTTTTGACGTCAATGTGCGTGGCACCTTCAATGTGATGGAAGCCTGCGTCAAAAAAGGTGTCAAACGTCTTGTTTATTCATCTTCAGCATCCGTGTACGGCGATGCTGTTGAAGAGCCCATGACTGAAGACCACCCCTTCAACAACCAGAACTTTTATGGCGCCACCAAGATCTGTGGCGAAGCCATGTTGCGGCCATTTCATTACCGCTACGGCTTGAACTATGTGGGCCTGCGCTACATGAACGTCTACGGCCCGCGCCAGGACTACCATGGCGCCTACATCGCCGTCATCATGAAAATGCTCGACGCCATTGACCGTGGCGACAGCCCGACCATCATGGGCGATGGCTCAGAAGCCTTTGACTTTGTCGCCGTTGAAGACTGCGGCCTTGCCAATGTTTGCGCCATGAAGGCTGAAACAAAAGACAGGTTTTATAACGTCGGTACAGGCAAGCGCACATCCCTCAAACAGCTTGCAGAAATGCTGCTGTTACTGACGGACTGCAAAAAGCCAATCACCTATGCGCCGCGCAGCCAGGCGACTTTGGTCCGCAACCGAATCGGATCAGCCAAACGCGCCAGTGAAGAAATTAACTTCACCGCCGACATTGATTTGATGGACGGCCTGAAGCGACTGATTGACTGGCGCGCAAGCCACAAGGCTGAGGTTGCAGATAGGCGACGTGCAGTGGGGTTGGAGGCATGAGTGAGGTTGCAACGATGAACATCCCTATCGCACGTACCAGCCTGCTTGAGACTGAAATTCAGAGCGTGCTTGAGCCGCTTCGCAGCGGCTGGTTGGTTCAGGGGCCAAAGGTCCGCGAATTTGAGGAAAAGTGGTCTGCGTTTACCGGCGCAGAGCACTCGATTGCGGTGACGTCGTGTACGACGGCTCTTCATCTCTCATTAGCCGCATTGGGTTTTGGGCCAGGCGATGAGGCCATCGTGCCTGCATTCACCTGGATTTCAACCGCCAACGTGATCGAACACTTAGGCGGCAAGGTGGTGTTTTGCGACATTGATCTGGCAACGTTTAATCTGGACGTTTCCCAGCTTGAGAAACTGGTCACGCCCAAAACAAAAGCTATTCTTCCAGTTCACTTGTTTGGTTTGTCTGCTGACATGTCCGCCGTTTTGTCGTTTGCTACAAAACACAAGCTGTCAGTTGTAGAAGACGCAGCCTGTGGCTTCGGTACCCGATACCAAGGCAAACATGTGGGTACCTTGGGTGATACCGGTTGTTTCAGTTTCCATCCACGCAAAGCGATAACGACTGGCGAGGGCGGCATGGTCACCACCAATAACGCCGAGCTCGCCGCGAAGTTGCGCCGCTTGCGCGACCATGGAGCGGCTATGTCAGATTTACAACGTCATTTGGGTGCGCGGCCTTATTTGCTTGCTGATCACCCTGATGCCGGCTACAACCAGCGCATGACAGACTTGCAAGCTGCCTTGGGTAGCGCACAAATGCAGCGCGCACAGCCCATCATTGCCGAGCGTCAGCGACTGGCGGCCATTTATGACCGCGCGTTTCAAGGGTTGGACTGGTTGCGTACGCCAGCAAAGCTTGATGGCTATGAACACGGTTACCAATCCTATCCATGCCTTTTTCAGCCAGAACCGATCAACGCTGATTCCATTTCAAGAGTCAACGAGATGCGCAACGCATGGATGGACAAACTGCAAAAGCGCGGGATATCCACCCGGCCGGCGACGCACGCCGTGCATATGCTGACTTTCTATCGTGAAAAGTATGGGCTCAAGCCGGAAGATTTCCCTTCGGCATATGCCGCAAATCACTGCAGCATTTCTCTGCCCTTGTTTCATGGCATGACAGAAGCCGAGCAGTCATATGTCATTGGTGTGGTGGTCGAAGGTTTTCAGTAATGTGTGGCATAGCGGGGATCATTAACCTCGACGGCGCATCGGTGGCGCCCCCCATTTTGCAAAGGATGACAGACGCCATCGCCCATCGCGGGCCGGATGGCGAGGGGCACTGGATTGAAGGCAATGTGGGTTTGGGTCACCGCAGGCTAGCTATTCTCGACCTTTCCCCGGCTGGGCATCAGCCAATGGTCTCGATGGATCACCGCTACGTGTTTAGTTACAACGGCGAGGTGTACAACTTTAAAGAGCTGCGCGGCGAACTGGAGGCAGCTGGATTTTGGTTTCGTTCCAAAACCGACAGTGAGGTGGTAATGTACGCATTGGTGCACTGGGGTACTGATGCACTGCTACGATTTAACGGCATGTTTGCCCTGTCATTGTGGGATCGTAAGGAGCGAACCCTTTTGCTCGCGCGGGATAGGTATGGCATCAAGCCGCTTTATGTAAGCCACCAAGGCAACACGTTTTCCTTTGGTTCTGAGCAAAAGGCAATTTTGTCGCAGACAAGCTTTAATCGCCAATTGGACAAATCAGCATTGCTGGAGTACTTTACCTTCCAGAACATCTTCACAGACCGCACCCTGCTTGAAGATGTTCAATTGTTACCCGCAGGTCATCATGCCGTGCTTGATCTGAAGCAACAAAGGCCTTCTCTCAAACGCACTTGCTATTGGGATTACCGCTTTCGTGAACCCGATTATCGTGCCAGTGATAACGAATACCGTGAAGAGCTAGACCGCTTGTTCAAGCAGGCCGTGAATCGACAACTGGTGACTGATGTTGAGCTAGGTAGCTACCTCAGCGGTGGAATTGATTCTGGCTCTATTACTGCGATTGCTACGAAATCGTTTCCCTACCTTAAGACTTTTACATGTGGCTTTGACCTAAGCTCTGCCTCTGGCATTGAGCTGGGCTTTGACGAGCGCACCAAAGCTGAGGCCATGTCTGCGCGGTTTAAAACTGAACATTATGAAATGGTGTTGAAAGCCGGTGACATGGAACGGTGCATGCCAAAGCTAGCCTGGCATCTTGAAGAGCCGCGTGTTGGGCAGAGCTACCCCAACTTTTACGCTGCAAAGCTGGCTCGTGCATTTGTCAAGGTCGTGCTGTCGGGCGCGGGAGGGGACGAGCTTTTTGGCGGCTATCCGTGGCGCTACTACAGAGCTACCGTCAATCAGGATTTTGAACAGTACATCGATCAGTATTACGATTTCTGGCAACGTATGGTGCCAAACAATATGTTGGCTAAGGTGTTCGCGCCCATCTGGGGGGATGTGAAGCATGTCAATACGCGCGATGTGTTTCGTGATGTATTTCGTACGCACAACAACGATCTGACGCGTCCTGAGGATTACATCAACCACTCGCTGTATTTCGAGGCAAAGACTTTCCTTCATGGGCTTTTTGTTGTCGAAGACAAGCTGAGCATGGCGCATGGCCTTGAAACGCGAGTCCCGTTTATGGACAACGACCTTGTCGAGTTCGCCATGCAGTGCCCGGTGCATTTGAAACTCAACAACCTCACAAGCACCGTCGCCATGAACGAGAACACGCAGGGTAACAAGCCTGCACGGTTCTTCCAGAAAACCAAAGACGGAAAGCAGATCCTGCGCGACGTCATGCGCCGGTATATTCCGGAAGATATTGCCAATGCCGAGAAACAAGGCTTTTCTGCACCTGACAGCAGTTGGTTCAAGGGCGAAAGCATTGAGTTTGTCAAACATAAGCTTCTTGATCGCGATGCGCACATTTACAAATGGGTGGATCGACAGGCCATTCGCGAATTGGTCAAGGAACATCTGGAGGGAAAGCAAAACCGACGCCTCCTTATTTGGTCATTGCTTAACCTGGATGCCTACATGGAACAAGTTCTCGAGGGAAAATCATGAAAGCGGCAAGCGCCTTGAAGTTACTTTCCGAAGTTTTGCTGGAGGACCACACCATAAATGGGAATTTTCTGAGTCTACAGGCGCGGGATTCGCGAGCAGAGCAGTTGCAGACTAACGCAGCCTTCTCTGAGAAGTGGGACAGGCAGGCTCGTAACGATGAGCAGGACAAGGCTTGGACGCTGCAAAAGAACTGGTACTTAGAACTTTATGGGTTCAAAAACGAATCTGAACTGGCAACCTTCTTGCGCAGCAAAGCGGTTATTTACGACGCGGGTTGCGGCTTGGGATACAAGTCTGCCTGGTTCGCTGAGCTTGCGCCAGATTCTCTGGTGATCGGTATGGATTATTCAGAAGCGGCAGCCATCGCGGCTAAAACTTATGAGGCCCTACCTAATCTTGCTTTTCTTCAGGGTGATATCGCTGCCGCGGTCTTCAAACCTGGAAGCATTGACTACGTCAGTTGTGATCAGGTCATCATGCACACGCAGAATCCAGACCGGACATTCGCACAACTTACCACCATCACGCGCCCCGGGCACGGCCAGATTGCTTGCTACTTCTATGCCAAGAAAGCGTTGCCGCGCGAGTTGCTCGATGACTACTTCCGGACAAAGTGTGCTGACATGAGCTCCGAAGAGCTTTGGGCCATGTCCGAGCAACTGGCGGAATTGGGTAAACGACTGACCGACCTCAACATCAGTTTTGAGTCACCCGCCATTCCTGCGTTGGGCATCAAAGCGGGCACCTATGACATACAGCGCTTTATCTACTGGAACTTTATAAAATGCTTTTGGAACGCTGACCTTGGCTTGGAGAACTCAATCGCCTGTAATTTCGACTGGTACAGCCCATCCAATGCGAGGCGATTTGACAAGGTAGAGGTGACCGACCTAGCTCAAACCAACGGGTTGAAGGAGGTTTTTTTCCACGAAGAAGAGGCCTGTTTTAGTGGTCGCTGGGCGCGTGATAGCGATGTTAAAGCGGGTAATTATGTTGCGCGCGTGGAAGCCGGCACGTCATGATCGGTGTTCTGTCCGATGCACATGGCAACTGGCAGGCTTTTGACCGAGGCATATCTGTACTGAGGCAAATGGGCGCCACACGATTCGTTTTTCTGGGAGATGCCCTGGGTTACCTGCCCATTTCAGACGTCCTGGATTCAATAAATTCGTTGGAAGGGCAGATTGTTTGTATTCGAGGTAACCACGAAGACATGATTCTTAAGGGCGGATTGACGCCCGAGCAGGAGTCTGTCTATCAGCATGAGCGCACGCGGACCATGCTTACTGACCTTCAACTAACAGCCATCAGCGCATGGCCCCCGATGTTAGAACTTGATTTTCCTGCAGGGCGCGCATTGTTCGTTCATGGCAGTCCGTCGGATCACACCTATGGCTATGTTTATCCTGACACAGATCTTCGGCAATTTGACGTTTCCGCAAGGTACGTCTTTATGGGAAATACGCACAGGCCATTTATACGCAGTGACGCTGGCACATTGTTCGTGAATACCGGAAGCTGCGGCCTGCCCCGGGATCATGGTGCTCTTGGATCCGTTGCCCTTTTTGATGAAGTTTCGGGTGTGTGCAAAATTATCCGTTTCGACATCCTTCAAGCGACAGCTGCTTGTCTTGACCGCGTTGCCGATATTCATGAGGAGGTTCTGGAGTTATTTTCCCGGCAGCCAGCGCAATATGAAGGAGAGCTTTTTGTCCAATAAGCAGCTTCCCATCATGGTGACGGCCATAGGTGGTGGCGGTCACGGCGAGCAGATACTCAAAGCTTTGAGGCTCGCTAATGGAGGCCGCTATCGCATCATTGGTGCTGATGCCAATTCCGACTGCCCCCAGTTCGATTGGGTGGACGAACGCGTACTTCTTCCTTTGGCATCGGATCCGAGTTATATCAGCGTATTGCTTGAGGCGTGTGATCGATTCGGAGTCAAGGCGCTGTTCCACGGTTGCGAGCCGGAGCTGAAAAAATTCTCGGCTAACAGGCACTTGATTGAAGGGCGGGGCATATTCCTACCCATAAATCCCGCTGGAGTGATAGACACTTGCATGAACAAGGAAGACACTAACCAGCGACTTTCTGCCTTGGGTTTTGATGCGCCGCGCTATATGCGTGCATCCAGCCGGGACGACCTGATGAAGATTGATTGGTTCCCTGTAGTGGTAAAGCCATCGGTTGGCGGCGGAGGATCTGCCAATGTGTACATTGCCCAAAATATGAGCGAATTATTGGGTCTGGCAGATTATCTGGGCCTTACGGCGGCAGGTAACAACTTCCTGATTCAGGAGTATGTGGGCACCGCAGACTCTGAATACACCGTGGGCGTGCTTCATGATATGGATGGCAACTATGTCAATTCGATAGCTGTCAGGCGCATGCTTTCCGGACAACTCAATATCAGAATGTCCGTACCGAACCGAACCGGGCGCAGTGAGCTGGGATCTGCCCTCGTGATCAGCTCCGGGGTGAGCCATGGCCATGTTGGCCGACACGCAGAAGTGACTCGTCAATGCAAAGAAATTGCAAGAGCGTTTGGGTGTCGCGGGGCAACCAATATACAGTGTCGGTTTGTAGACGGGCGCGTGAAGGTGTTTGAGATCAATCCCCGGTTCTCAGGCACGACATCCATTCGGGCGATGGTCGGCT
>JANPKH010000119.1:0-1515 GCA_031425935.1 Gammaproteobacteria bacterium
CCATATCAAGCCGCTCTCCATCGGTCTAAATTGCTCCCTCGGACCTGAAAAATTGCGCCCGCATTTGGCAGAATTGTCCGCGAAATGTGACACCTTCGTCAGTGCTTATCCCAACGCCGGGGAACCCGACCCGCTGTCTCCCACCGGCTTCCCGTATCTGCCGGAAGACATGGAGCGGCTCATGGACGACTTCGCCGCCAGCGGTCTGCTGAATCTCGCCGGTGGCTGCTGTGGCAATACGCCGGAGCACATCGCCGCCATCGCCAAAGCGGTCAACAGGCACGCGCCGCGTCTGCTTCCGGAGCAGCCTATCGTGCCGCCGATGCGTCTCAGCGGCTCGCAGCCATACAGCATCTCAGCGGACACGAACTTCCTGATGATCGGCGAGCGCACCAACGTTACGGGCTCGCCGAAGTTCTCCAAGCTCGTCAAGGAAGGCAAGTTGGACGAAGCCCTCGCCGTGGCCCGCCAGCAGGTGGAGAACGGAGCCAATGTCATCGATATCAATTTCGACGAAGGCCTCCTTGATGGCGAGGCGACCATGACGCATTTCCTCAAGCTGATCCAAGCCGAGCCGGAAATTGCCAAGGTGCCTATCATGGTCGACTCCTCCAAGTGGACGGTCATCGAAGCCGGGCTGAAAATCCTGCAGGGCAAAGGCATTGTGAACTCCATCTCGCTCAAGGAAGGCGAGGAAAAATTCAAGGAACAGGCCCGCCGCATTCTCCAATATGGCGCCGCCACCGTGGTCATGGCCTTTGATGAGGACGGCCAGGCCGCCGATTACGAAAACAAGATCCGCATCTGCAAACGCGCCTATGACATTCTGGTGAACGATGTTGGCTTCCCGCCGGAGGACATCATTTTTGACCCGAATATCCTGACTGTCGCCACCGGAATCGAGGAGCATAACAATTACGCGGTGGACTTCATCAACGCCACCCGCTGGATCAAAGAGAACCTGCCCGGAGCCCGCGTCAGCGGTGGAGTGAGCAATATATCCTTCAGCTTCCGCGGTAACAACAAACTGCGCGAGGCCATGCACAGCGCTTTCCTCTTCCACGCCATCAAGGCCGGAATGGACATGGGCATTGTGAACGCCGGCATGCTGGAAGTGTATGAGGAGATCGAGCCGGAACTGCTCATCAAAGTCGAAGACGTGCTGCTTAACCGCCGTCCGGATGCCACGGAACTGCTGGTCGATTACGCCGAGCAATTCAAAGGTGTGGCAGGCAAGAAAGTTGAAGCGGATCTGACGTGGCGGGAGGCCCCTGTGGAGGAGCGTTTGCGCCACGCTTTGCTGAAGGGCCTGACAGATTTCATCGACGAGGACACTGAAGAAGCCCGCATCAAATACGGCCGCCCCCTCGGCGTGATCGAAGGTCCGTTGATGGATGGCATGAGTGTGGTCGGCGACCTCTTCGGAGCCGGCAAAATGTTTCTCCCCCAGGTGGTGAAGAGTGCGCGCGTCATGAAAAAGAGCGTAGCGTGGCTCCAGCCCTACATGGAGGCGGA
>JANPKH010000120.1:0-2257 GCA_031425935.1 Gammaproteobacteria bacterium
GCAACGCGGACAGAACCGGCGCGCCATCGGTAGCGCGGTGCGCATCGAGCTCCCGAGCCAACCGGTGATCCTCCGGCGCGTCCGCTCCGGCGGTAGCTACCTGGCCACGTCCGATGAACGTGTCCACGTCGGCCTCGGCGACGCGACCGGACCCGTGTCCGTACTGGTGACGTGGCCCGACGGCGTGCAGCAGCGGGTGGCTGGGCTTGCGGTCGATCGCGAGCACGAGGTTCGGCGGTCGCCCTGAACCCCGACACGCTCGTGCCTCAACCCAGCGGATACACACTTTGTTTCGCAGAGTTTAATGAATCAAGGCGAATCACGGATAATCGGTCGGCGATGCCGACCCGCCGCACGTTCCTGAGCGCTGTCCCCGCCGTTGTTTCCCTGGCGCCCGCTCACATTCATGGCGGGCAGGCGTCCGTACCGGCCGGATGGTTGGCACCGCACCTGCCTACGCTTCGGCGCTTGACCGAGGCCAGCGTCGGCACGAGCACCGCCTGGGATCGACTCGCGGAGCTGTGCGACACATTCGGCGGGCGCTTGACCGGCTCCCGCAATCTCGAACTTGCCTGCGACTGGGCGGCCGACGCGATGCGTCGCGACGGGCTCGAGAACGTGCGGCTTGAAACGACGATGGCGCCGCGGTGGGTGCGAGGCACTGAGTCGCTCGAGATTGTCTCGCCGGTGCCGTCACCGCTGGTGATGCTCGGGCTCGGCGGCAGCATCGGCACCTCCGCCGATGGCATCACCGCACCGCTGCTGGTGGTCCGCAGTTTCGACGATCTCAACACACGGGCAGCAGAGGCGGCCGGACGGATCGTGCTGTTCGACGTGCCGTTCACCAGTTACAGCCAGACGGTGTCCTATCGCACCAACGGCGCCATCAACGCGGCCCGACATGGCGCGGTCGCCACGCTGGTCCGATCGGTTGGGCCGCTGGGTCTGCGCACACCCCACACCGGCAGCATGAATTATCTCGAGGGGAACCCCGCGCGGATTCCTGCGGCTGCGGTGCCAGTGGAGGACGCGCAGCGCCTCGCCCGCCTCGCGGCCCGCCAGGTGCCGGTGACGCTGCGGTTACGGATGGCGGCGGCGACGCTGCCCGACGCGGAGTCGGCCAATGTCGTCGGCGAAATCGTCGGTCGCGAACGCCCCGAGGAGATCGTGCTCGTCGGCGGACATTTCGATTCCTGGGATGTCGGCGGTGGCGCCTCCGACGACGGCGTCGGCTGCATCGTCACCTGGGAGGCGGCGCGCCTAATGAAGCAGTTGGGGCTGCGTCCTCGCCGCACGGTTCGCGTCGTCCTGTTCACCAACGAGGAGAACGGCCTGCGCGGCGCGCTTGCGTACCGGGACACGCACGCGCCGTCGGCCGCCAGGCACGTGATGGCTCTGGAGTCCGACATCGGGGTTTTCGAGCCGATGCGGCTGGGGTTTTCGGGGAACGAGCGCAGCCGGCAAGTGATGGCCGACATCGTGGAGGTGCTGCGGCCGCTCGGATTTCCGCCGCTCGGACTCGGCGGGGGGGGCGCCGACATCGGCCCGATTGCCCAAGCGGGTCAGGTGCCGACGATGGCGCTGGCCGGTGACGCCGCCAGGTACTTTCAGATCCATCACACCCCTGCCGATACGGTGGAGCGCATCGATCCCCGCGAGATGGCCAAGGCCGCGGCAGCGATTGCCGTGGTCACCTGGATGGCCGCCGAGATGGACACAGCGCTGCCGAAGTAGCGAGGCGTTCGGCGTTCGGCGTTCTGCGTTCTGCGTTCTGCGTTCTGCGTTCTGCGATGGTATGTTCGGATCAGGAGGAACGGAACCTGTGACAGAGACTTTGGTGGCGCGCTTCAGTGGCGCACTCGTGACGGCGCTCACCCTGGCCGGTATGGCGGTGACGGCGCAAGGGCCGTTGCCGACGGTGGTGGTGTACAAGACCCCCACGTGTGGCTGCTGCGTCAAGTATGTCGAGCACCTGCAGGCTGCTGGCTTCAAGGTCGAGACGCAGCACCGCGACGACCTCTCCAGCATCCGGCAGCAGCAGAGGGTGCCGGCCACAGCCACCTCGTGCCACACCTCGCTGGTAGGGTCCTATGTCGTGGAGGGCCACGTCCCCGCCGCGGACGTCAAGAAGTTGCTGGCCGAAAAGCCGGCGATCAAGGGCATCGCCGTGCCCGGGATGCCGATCGGTTCGCCAGGGATGGAAGGTCCCAATCCTCAGAAGTACGACACGCTCGCCTTCACCGCCGACGGCAAGACG
>JANPKH010000121.1:0-3851 GCA_031425935.1 Gammaproteobacteria bacterium
CGTTTACGCAACCGCCAGGTAAGCATCAGAAAAATTGGGAAAAATAAGTAGTATTGCTCTTCTACTGCCAAGCTCCATGTATGGAGCAATGGTTTCCATTCCGCGGCGGTGTCGAAGTAGCCTGTTGAGTTATAAAAGAAAATATTAGAAGCAAAGCCAGATACGGCTAATAAGCTTTGCGAAAAAGTTTTCATGTCTACGGGTACTAGCCACAGCCAAGCCACCGGTAAACAGGCGAATAGAACAACAAATAACGCCGGCAATATGCGCCTTGCTCTACGTTCATAAAAGTTCGCCAACGTAAATGTGCCGGCAGCTCTTTCGTTGAGCAATATGGTTGTTATTAAGTAGCCACTGATGACAAAGAAAATATCTACACCGACAAATCCACCGCTAAAGGCTTTAAAGTCGGCGTGAAAAAAAATCACGGAAAGTACTGAGACAGCCCTTAGCCCATCAATCTCTCGTCTATAGTCCATATTGCGATAGCCATATTAATTATTATGCCGGGAATGTTAACAGTCTGATTGCGAACTATCAATTAACAGCCATTTAGGCATTTAAATTTTCAATGGATGAATAGGTTGGCCTGCAGCCGCTAACTCTGAAGAATTACAACCGAAAAAAATCCGTTTGCCGTATGTTACCTTGCAGTACGATTAACCTAATGCTATTTGATATTTTTAGAATTAAGATCCATATTCGGGTAGGGGATAGTGATGTTTTGTTCATCAAAAGCTAATTTTATTTTTTCGTTCAATGCAAAACGCACCGCCCAATAGTCTTCTGTTTTAACCCAGGGGCGAACCACAAAACTTACGCCGGTAGCGGCCAACTCCCCTATAGCGACCTCATATGCGGGTTCCTTTAATATCAGCGCTTCATCTTCAACCACTTTTAAAATAATATTCTTTGCAAGACGAATATCATCATTGTAACTTACTAAAAAAGTCATATCGATACGCCGGGTTTTACGCGATGAGTAATTAATGATATTGCTGCTATAAATTGTTCCATTGGGAATAATCACTTCTTTGTTATCACCAGTATACAAACGCGTAGAAAAAATACCGATGCTGTCTATAATGCCTGACGTACCTGCTGTTTCAACATAATCCCCAGCTTTGAATGGGCGAAAAATGAGTAACATAAAACCTGCGGCAAAATTTTGCAAAGAGCTTTGCAAAGCGAGGCCGATGGCAAGACCTGCGGCGCCTAGCATAGCAATTAAAGAATTGGTGTTAACTCCTAGTTGATCAAGTGCGGCAACCAGTACGATTACTAGTAATAGCGCGCGCATCAATGACTGCAAAAAGTTTATTAATATTCTGTCGAGTTTGGTATGGCCGAGTAATTTCCCGATAAACCGACTAAAAATGCTGGCAATTAGCTGACCGATCAAAAAGATAATTAATGCTACGCCAATTTTAAATGCCCAAGGGGCAACATGAACGTCAAAAAATGTTAAAAGTTGAGTTTTTTCTAACATAAAATCCTCTATAAGATTGCTCCAAGGTGCGAAAACGAGGTGTTCTCACTATTTTTAGCGTAGCGCGAAGGTGGGTATAAAATTTTTGCGAGTAATTCCCAGGTTAAGCAATATGTCCTGTAGTGCGTACACGTTTACTACCTTTGATAATTTCTTGTGCTCTATTGTTTTCTGCTGCTTTTTCTTTTATAACATTATCAATGTAATTTTTAGCTGCCATTAAAAACCCTACAACTATAAACGCACCTGGTGGTAGGAGCGCGAGTATTACGCCGGGGTAATTATCACCCAACAGATTTATTTTCCAGTGCACCGCTGTATCGCCTAGTAATAATTGCATGTTGTTAAATATCATGCCGGTACCTAAAATTTCACGAATCGCACCAACGAAAACCAAAACTAATGTAAAACCTAATCCCATCATAAAACCATCAAGCGCTGCAGGCAGTATTTTATTTTTACTCGCAAATGCTTCGGCACGACCTAATACTGCACAATTAGTCACGATTAGCGGAATAAAAATACCAAGAATTTGATATAGCTCGTAGGTGTACGCTTTCATCATTAATTCAATGCAGGTTGTGAGTGAAGCGATAATCATTACAAATGCAGGCAAACGAATAGTGTCACCAATTTGATTACGAATTAATGACACGGCTATGTTTGAGCTAGTGAGTACCAACAATGTCGCTAAACCTAAACCTAACGCATTTACAACGGATGCACTAACAGCAAGCAATGGGCACAAGCCTAGGACCTGTACTAGTGCAGGATTATTTTTCCATAAACCTTTTTGGCAAATATCCTGGTAGATACCTGGTTCTTTAGCTTGTTCAGTTACAGAGTTACTCACGGTGGTTCTCCGATTTAATCTCTCGTCACTTCTGCTATCTGAACATGACGAAAATTTTAAAATAATATTATTCGTTTTTTAAGGTTGCACTTTCAATATTGGCAGAATTTTTCTTAAACAATTCGTCGCGATGCGAATCTACAAACTCCAGTACGCGGCGAATTTGATTCACAACGGCACGCGGTGTAATAGTTGCACCGGCAAACTGATCAAAGTCGCCGCCATCTTTTTTAACTTTCCAGCGTGATGGTGCAGTTGTGCTGCTTGATTTTCCATTAAAAGCCAAAATCCATGGAGTTTTTTTAATCTCTATTTTGTCACCGAGCCCTGGCGTTTCGTGATGATCTAAAACACGCACTCCGGCAATACTGCCATCGGCATTAATACCCATAAGCATCCTGATATCACCGCTGTAACCGTCGGGTGCAACGGCTGGGATAATTACCGCAATGGTTTCATCTACATGTCGGGCTACGTAAATTTCCCCACCACTTTTTAAACCCAAGCCCGCCCAGGCATCTTTAGGTACGTCAATGGTGTCCACCAACATATCGTTATCGTGGGTGTTTCGTGGCACAATTTCAAATAGTGCTTTTTGCTGCGCTTTGCGTTCTGCATGGGCAATACGCTCTTTGGTAAATTCAGCGGTAAATGCGAGTACCGCTGTTGTTACTAATGCAAAAGCACCAAGCAGTAAGCTATTTTTACTGATAGATTTGCTGAGCATTTATTTTTCCTTATCGAGCACATTGCGTGCCTTGTTGTGGCCATAGGTTCTTGGTGTGGTGTAGTAATCAATAAAAGGTGCGGCAAAATTTAAAAATAAAACAGCGAAGGCTACACCATCGGGGTAACCTTTCCCCCAAACACGAATAACATAAATTAATATACCAATTGCCGCACCATAAATAATACGACCCTTATTACTTACGGCGGAAGTCACCGGGTCTGTCACGATAAAAAATGCACCCAACATAGTTGCGCCAGATAACAAATGAAAAAGTGGTGAGCCGCCACTGTGCGAACTGCCATTGTCGTAGAAAAATACTGCCATGAGTGTTAGCGCAATTAACATACTGATAGGCGCATGCCAGGTGAAAATACGTTTGTACAATAAAAATAATCCACCCATTAAAAAAGCAATGTTTACCCACTCCCAACCTGCGCCAGCAATAGCGCCCGAGTTCAATTGGGGTTCGCTGCGGTAAAGATCATCGATGACTAAGCTGGAATTTTGTTTCATGACATCTAAAACAGTTGCTGAACTGTAACCATCAATGCGTTGACCAAGAAATATTTTATGAATGGCATCGATAATACTTAAGGCCTGCGCCCCATCAACGTTCGCGGGAGTCGCCCATTGCGTCATGGGGATGGGGAATGACACGAGCAGAATGACATAACCTACCATCGCCGGATTAAACGGATTTAGACCCATACCTCCGTAAAGTTGCTTTGCTAATACAATTGCACAAAAACTGCCAGCAACTACTAACCACCAGGGACAAT
>JANPKH010000122.1:0-16341 GCA_031425935.1 Gammaproteobacteria bacterium
TGAAGCTGATGGTAAGCAATGTGTAGCCACTGCAGATACAACATTTTTAACCAAAGCGGCAGGGTGCACCTCGGTAACCAAAACATCTATCGGTGGTAGCGCGACCGGTAATATTGGCGGCAGTTATAATTATGGCATTGCCTCGGCCACTGCCGGTGGTAGTGCTACTGTCAATGGTAGTGTTGAATGGAATCCTAATGCGACTTGTCGCCAAGGGTTTGCTGACGTACGAGACGCTACAAAAAGCCAATGCAATGCAACTGCCAGTAACGACTTAGCAAACCTAGCAGCAAAATGCCCGTAATGCTAACCATACAATCTATTCAGGAGGACCATTTATGTTAGCGACTCACACAAAAAAAACAGGTTTAATCATAGGTTTAGTGGCTGCAAGTATTGCGATTATTCTATGGCTAAACAGCAGCAAAAATAATTTCATTTCTTCAGAGCAACACACGCAACTGGAAATAAAACAAACCGCCAGTATTGAATACGGGTTACCAAGCGCACGTCAAAAAACAGCGCAAGAAACTACTCAACCTGTAACGCAAACTACCGCGGAAAAGGTCAGCCCTATAGTCGCGGACTTTCAGTCGATTATGGGTAACCCTGCAGATATGGCGCAAGTAAAAAGCTGGTTTGATACCAGAGGTTATGTGTATTGGGGCGAAGCGAATAACGAATATGGCAGTTACAGCGAAGATACTTTGAAAAAATTATCAGAGAGTGGTGATATTCGTGCAATGAAAAAATTAGGCGATCTCTATTTACGGCAATATGGATTCGAAAAAGCTAAACAAGTTTATGTAAATGCAGCCGTGTATGGGTCAACAGATGCACTCGAGTCAGTTGGAACCACGACTAATTTTAACGCCTATATCCAAGGCAAAACACCAGAAGCTAAGCAAGCGGCAGCCATAGAAATACTCGCATGGTATAACGCTGCGAGCTTGCGAGGTGACAGGTGGCCCAATATTGGTGGTGCTAAAAGTTTTATTAGCATTAATAATTTTGAAGTGACAGACGAAATATCTGCCCAGATTCAAAAACGCTCGCAAGAAATTTACGAAGATTTAGCACAACAACGTAGAAATTTGGGACTTGGTGAATTTGATAACACTATACCGGCTTCCGTTGAGCAATATTTTCAACAGCTGGAAATGCCATAAACTTTTACAGTCATATAACAAGCCGAGCACTCACCCTGTTCGGCTTTTTTAATTAATGTGACTAAATATTTTTATTGTTAAATCTTTAAGTTTTTTTATAAAGGAGTATTTTATGATTCATCCATTTATATATGTCGCTTTGTACTTCGTGGCTTACCTATTCATTATTTCTTATGTTCTCGGACTGCTTTGGAATTTTACTATTCCAGATATATTTAATTTGAAAGAAATTACTTATTGGCAAGCATTTCGTCTTAATATTTTGTGCTCAATATTGTTTGGTGGTATTCAACTTAAGGGTATGATGAATTTGTAATGCAGAAAAGCGCACGAGGTTGGGTGATAATTTCGTGTCGGAAGCAGTAACGAATTAGTTAGATAAGATAAAAAGCAGATAAATTTTTTACAGCCATGTAAAAAGCCGAGCACTCACACTGTTCGGCTTTTTTATTTTTATAAGACTACAAAACTCATGGACAAAAAAAATCCCGCAACAGATGCAGGATTTTGATGCTTGTCGAGCGCTTCAGGTACGCCCTTTACTGAATTAACGAGTGGGATTAGAACCAACTCGCCGAGCAAGCCATAGCAGGGCAACTTATTAAATTGTCTGTATCACATTAAATCAATTTCACCATTTTCGATTCTTACCCGATCACCCACTTGTAAATCCTCTATCTCTTCGTAATCAAATTGCTCTGTTCTGCCGTTATCAAAATTCACAGTAATGCGATAAAGCTCGGTGTCTCTTGCATTATTTTTCTCAATTTCGTTACTCGCTAAGGTTCCGCCAACATCCGTAGTAATATCGCGGCCTCGGTCGTTACCCATTTGATTTTCAGCTGCACCTTCAACTGTTGCGCCCAACATTACTTTCTCACCGGAAGTGCGCGATTCCACCATCAGTGTTTCAATGTTACTAACCTGTCCTAAGTGGATTTTATGTCGCGGCGCTTTGTGGATTTTATGTTTTTTATGACTGTGCGGGTTTTTATTATGCACATGATGAACGTTGCACGCCGTTAATACCGTTAGTCCCAGAACGCAACTAAATATAATTTTTAGATAATTTTTCATATGATTTTTGCCTTTAGTAAAAAAACATTTAATTCACTGCTGATCGATGTAAACACATATTTGAGTTCGATTGGCCGCTGTCGTTTACAGTATAGGTTATATGGCTTAATTGACTTAATTTCGTAAAAAATGCAACAGGTCTCGCACCAGTCGGTCTTTTTCAGTAGCGAATAAACCATGAGCACCACCGGGGTACTCCAGTAGAGTAGATTGAGGAATCGCTGCGGCGGCAAGACGCGATGAAGATTCAATGGGTACAGTAAGATCTTCTGTACCGTGAATAAATAATGTGGGCACCTTAAATGAGTCTAGATCCTCACGGAAGTCGGTGCTGGAAAATGAGTTTAGGCAGGATAAGGTGGCTTTAACACTGGCCTGCATCGCAATGCCTCGCGCCCACTCTAACAACTCGGGGCTAACAGGTTGCGAAGACTCGGTAACGCCAAAAAATTTCTTGAAAAACTCCTGATAAAAATGCGCTCTGTCCGAACGAATTCCTGCCGCGGTTGCATCAAATTTCTCTTGTGGTGTACCAGCAGGATTGTCTTCGGTTTTTAGGCGAAAAGGTAAGACGGATGAAATCAATACGGCTTTGCTTACACCCTTTCCTCTATGTCGCGACATATAACGAGCCACTTCGCCGCCGCCCATGGAAAAGCCAACGATAGCGGCCTTATCTACTGCCGCGTATTGAAGCACCGCTGCAAGATCATCTGCAAGAGTGTCATAGTCATAACCATCCCATGGCTGTGATGAACGACCAAAACCTCGTCTGTCATAAGCAATAACACGATGCCCGGCATCGGCCAGCTCCATCCCTACATCGTCCCAACTGTCGGCAGATAATGGCCAGCCGTGAATCAACACCACCAAGCTACCTTGGCCCCAATCTTTCAAATAAATCTGGTTATTGTCGTGCGTTTGAATAAGGGTCATTTCAGTGCTGCCTGGTGGGGAATGTAGGTGTTAGTAAGGCCCTATTTAATGTTGGTATCAGTGTTCTGGCATACAGAGGCGTGCACTTAATTATTTTTTTATTTATTGGTTTGAGTAAAGCTAGTTGTTATCCAGTTGTTATTTAGTAGTTATTTAGTAGTTATCTAGTAGCTATCTAGTAGTTATAAAGTGCGTGATTGGGGGTGTGTCACCGAACGGATACATTCCAGCGTTGCGCGGATAATTTTTTTAATATGGATAGTGCTTTTTATTTAAATACTGTTTCGCAAAACTTTTGCGAGGCAGATTACGTTTCAGGATCGAAACATGTGTTTCAGGCAAGGTTATGGAGGCATAACTATGAGACTTTCCAACTATATTCTCGACAATCTGGAATGTATTCTTAAGGAGTGGGAAGAGTTTGCCGCAACCTTGGTTCCACTTGAGCAAAAAACGGATAAAGCACTATTGCAGGATCACCTTAAACAAATGTTAGAGGCTATTGCCGCTGATCTTGATCAGTCACAAACAGCGCATGAAAAAGCCGAAAAATCCAAGGGCCATTCCGATTCTGCTCCAGAGGAGGAAACAGCAGCTTCGATTCATGGTCTGGATCGTTTGGCGTTGGGTTTTAGTTTAAATGCAGCTATGGCTGAATATCGTGCTTTGCGCGCTAGCGTGACACGGTTATGGCAAGAATCACTTGTTAATAAACCTTTGCCTGCCACTGCGATGGGCGACCTTATTCGTTTTAACGAAGCTATTGATCAATCTATTAATGAATCTGTCACCAGTTATTCTTTTGAAAAAGAACAACAAACGCGCGTATTCGATGCAATTCTGTCGTCGTCACCGGATTTAAGTTTCACTCTGGATTTGACTGGAAAGTTTACTTACGCCAATAAGTCATTTATCAATTTGCTTGAGCTTCCGCTGGATAAAATAGTCGGGAAAAGTTACGCAGATCTCGAGTTACCCGGTGCGGAAGAATTTGAGCGTCAGCTGCAACAGGTTATCAACGATAAAAAACAATTTCGTGGAGAAATGGCCTATACCAGCCCATCGGGGCAGGCAGGGTTTTATGATTATATTTTAGTGCCAACAATGAATAATGATGGTGTACCAGAAGCGGTCGCGGGAACTGCCCGGAATATTACGGAACGTAAAGCAGCAGAAGATGAGAACTGGCAAAAAGCGAATTACGATTTGTTGACTGGGCTGCCTAATAGACGCCTATTTTTGGATCGACTCATGCAAAATGTTAAGCATGCAGAGCGCATGGGCAATCAATTGGCTTTGCTGTTTATCGACCTGGACCGATTTAAAGAGGCCAATGACACATTTGGCCACGACGCAGGTGACCTTTTACTGCGGCGGGTGGCGGATCGTATTCGTGCCTACGTTCGCGAAACCGATACTGTCGCTCGCTTGGGCGGCGATGAGTTCGTGGTGATTATGCAAAATTTTGGCGATATCGATCATGTAAATCGTGTCGTTGAAAAAATATTAAAAGGCCTGGCAACTACGTTTGAAATTTACACGCATCATATTGAAATCTCTTCAAGCATAGGCGTGGCGATTTTCCCCCAAGATGCAAGCATACCTGATGAGCTTATAAAAAATGCTGACCAAGCAATGTATGCGGCGAAAACAGCGGGGCGTAATTGCAGGCGTTTTTTTGCCTAGTATTGTTTTAGTTGCTTAATCATTCATTGTATTTCGTCACAACTTCACAGCCATGCAACTGTAGTATTAAGCGAAATCCCGCACTTAATCATTCACAAAAAAAATTGGAAAAACCATGGAAAAGCAAAAAGAAATTGTGTGGCTTGATGAAGTAGACGAAGGCAATTATATTGCCGCGCAATCTTATTTAACGTTATTGTTTGATGAGAAAACAGTCGCTGAAATGATTTTTAAATTGCGTGCTGAAAATATGACGCAATTTAAATCCAAGGATATTTTCCGCGCCTCACAACTTTCTTTGTTGGGCATTAGCAACGCGCGAATTGAAAAAAATCGCAACAAAATTAGTAAAGGTCTAGCATTTTCACCCATACTTTTGGTGCGTGATCAAGACCATGGCAAGGTAATCATTGCGGATGGTTACCATAGGATGTGTGCAATTTACGGCTTCGATCAAGATATTTGGATTCGTTGCAAAATTATTTAATGTCGCATCAATTTGTTAAAAAAATAAAACTACAAATTATCTCTATCAAATTCCAACGTGTGTTGGCGAACAGATCTTTCCTCCTCACTTTAGTAGTGTAACGACAAGAACCGCGCTTTTGATCCTTGAGATCGCAATCCCGCTCCTTCGCCATTCACCCATTTATGGATTCATTTCTTCGTTATCAGCATTTGTTGCCAAGATTTCGTTGCCAAAATATTTCGTTAAAAACAAAGCTTATTCACAGCCATCTTATTTCCACAGTTGCGGATTGGTTCAATAGTAAAAAACCTACATAGGATTACATGAACATGAAGAGATTTGAACGTTATTTCAATCCGTTAAAATGGATAACGGCATTATTGCTAACAACGGCTATAACAGGATGTGGCGGTCAGAAATCAGTGTTAGGCACTAGCGCGAATGCAGCACTTGCGCCGATGGTGACTGTTACAGCTCCCGTTAACAATGTTACCGCCGTGCCGGTTCATAACACCGTAATCACTGCGACATTTAATGAACCCATGGCGGCTTTGGCAAATGGTGCCAGCTTTGTAGTGACATGTGCGGCACCTTGTACAAATCCTGCTGGAACGGTGGCTCTTGACTCCACCAATACAATTGCCACCTTTACTCCTACCGCTAATTTGGCAGGGGATACTCTTTATACCGCTACGGTCACCGGTGCTAAAAGTTTAGCGACAGGTCTCGCAATGGTAAATCCTCATGTATGGCGCTTTACCACGGGCACAGCACCAGCCCCAATTGTGGTTACTGCCGTAGCTCCCGCTGCCAATGCCACGGGTGTATCCATTAACACTAAGGTCATTACTGCTGATTTTAACGAGGCAATAGCACCCGTAACTAGCCCCGCAAGTTTTACCTTAACCTGCGCATCACCTTGTACAAACCCTACCGGAACTGTAGCGCGTGACCCAAGCAATAAAATTGCTATGTTCACACTTACCTCTGGCACAACACTTGAACCCTTAACTGTTTATACCGCCACGGTTGCTGGTACTACAAGTCTTGCTACTGGTGCCGCTTTAGTTGCGCCCTTTGTGTGGAGTTTTACAACAGGTAGTACATCCGATACGACACGTCCGCGTGTGGCATTTACCGTTCCTGAAACTACATCGCCAGGCCCAACAATGGGTGTGCCAACGAATATGGTAATTAGCGCAGCTTTTTCTGAAAACATCGCTCCTGCAACTGTTTCCTCCACCAGTTTTACTGTTACTTGTAGCGCGCCTTGTGTGAATCCTATGGGTAATATTAGTTATGCAGTGAGTACTAAAACGGCTGTTTTTACCCCGTCTACAGCCTTAGCGGCCAATACCACTTATACCGCGAGGGTTACAAGCGTTGTTACAGATTTAGCGGGTAATGCTCTGGCAGGCAATCAAGCCCCCGTGGCCGTGGCAAGTGATTATATGTGGACTTTTACGACCACCGCACCTGCTGTTGCGGCAAGTATTTCTGTGGCTTCTACCAATCCGGAGGCGAATGCTTTAAATGTTTGTCCTGGGTCCACTATTAATGCGACTTTCACCATTCCTTCCGGTTCGCGATTGGACCCGGCCACCGTCAATAGCTCAACATTTACGGTGACAGATGCTGCGATGGCGTCTGTAGTAGCAACGTCCGTAATAGTGGATGCTGCCACTGGTCGCATTGCAAGCTTCGATCCGCTGAATGATCTAGTTGCTGGCGTTACCTATACCGCAAGGCTTGCAGGTGGGATGAATGGCGTGAAGGATTGGGCAATTCCTGCCAATACCTTGGCTGCCAACTTCACTTGGACTTTTACAGTAACTGCTTGCTCTGTAATACCTCCTGCTGCTGTAGCCCTGGGCACAGCTGCGACCTTTGGCACCTTTGGCGGATCTGCCGGAGCCACCAATCAAGGTATTAATACTGTGATTAATGGCGATATAGGCACCACTGCGGCGTCTACTTCATTAACGGGATTTCACGATGGCGGTGTCGGCTGTACCTATACCGAAACGGATCTCAACATAGGTACCGTAAACGGCAAAATCTACACATCTGCACCACCACCTACAGTCGATTGCCCCACTGAGGGCACCGCTGTTACGGCAGCCATTGCAGCCGAGGCACGAAACGATGCGTTGATTGCCTACAACGCTTTAGTGGCAAAACCGGGTGGCCCGGATCCAGGTGCAGGTAACCTCGCTAATCTGGTATTGGTGCCAGGCGTTTATACCTCCGGAGCTGGCTCATTCATGATTGAAGGTGGCGATTTAACTCTCGATGCGCAAGGCGATGCAAACGCAGTTTGGGTATTCCAAATGGCAAGCACCCTCACCGTAGGTGGGCCAGGTGCGGCAGCTCCGCAAAGCGTCACTCTGGTTAATGGTGCGCAAGCTAAAAACGTGTTTTGGCAAGTTGGTACAGCTGCGACTATCAATGCTGGCGGCGGCGGAACTATGGTGGGAACGATTATTTCTCAGGCAGGTTCTGACATCTCCACAAATGGTAACGTCGCCATAGTGACTTTGAATGGCAGAGTGTTATCCCTCAATGCCTCAGTAACCATGGTGAATACCGTTATTAACGTTCCGGCGCCTTAAATAATCCTGAGCTTTCTAAATACTAAAACACGAACTAGTTACTAAAACATGAAAAAGTCGGCTGGGTATGAAGTCCGCCGACTTCATTTCAAAAGCGAATTTGAAAAACAATTTGCAAAACAAAAATTCTAGAGGAGAAATATATGAAATTAATAAAAACATCAGGGATGCTAGGTTTTATGGCACTTGCTGCCGTTGCCAGCCCACTTGCTTTAGCCAATGATTCAGGTTGGTACATCGGCGGTAATATTGGCCAGTCGCAAGCGGATATAGATAACGCGCGAATTAGCGCTAATCTGCTGGATAGCGGATTTTCAGGAATATCTATTGAAGATGATGAGCGCGATATTGGCTATAAATTATTTGGAGGGTACCAAATTAATAAACATTTCGCGGTGGAGGCTGGTTATTTTGATTTAGGAAGTTTCGATTTCACGGCGACAACCTTACCCTTGGGAACGCTGAATGGCGAAATCAAACTTAGAGGTTTGAATGCAGATGTCGTGGGCTTTTTACCCTTCACCGAAAAGTGGTCTGCTTTTGGTCGGGTAGGTATAAATTACGCTGAAGCTAAAGATACTTTTAGCGGAACTGGAGCGGTGAATGTACTGAATCCGAAAGCCGACGAACGCGACGCTAACCTTAAAGTTGGAGTTGGTTTGCAGTACGCATTTACCGATGCGCTTGCTATGCGCATCGAAACCGAACGTTATCGCATTAACGATGCAGTCGGTAATAAAGGCGATATTGATTTGGTTTCTATAGGCTTGGTGTACCGCTTCGGTGCCAAAGCGGCGCCTGCACCTGTCGCCCCTGTATATGTAGCGCCGCCTCCTGCGCCCGTCGTAGTGGCAACTCCGCCACCGCCACCACCACGACGTTTTGAGAAATATACTTTATCTGCTACCGAGTTATTCGGCTTCGATAGCTCTGAGGTAAACCTGCCACAAATGAAGCTGGAAGAAATTACCACGGCAATTAAAGGCCCTGGCTCGCCCAAGCAAATTGTTATCACAGGTTATACGGATAGCCTTGGCTCGGACGCTTACAATCAGAAGTTGTCTGAAAGACGTGCGCTGGCAGTAAAAAAATACATGGTAGATAGAGGTGTTGAATCTGACCGTTTAGTTGCAGAAGGTAAAGGGGAAGCTGATCCAGTCGTTGTATGTACGGATAAAGCCAAGCCCGCGTTAATTGACTGTTTAAAACCGAATCGTCGTGTAGAAATCGATGAAGTCAAAATGGTGCGGGAAGTTAAGAAGTAGATAAAACTGCAAATCTGTAATAAAAAAATGAGTGCATGATCTGCGCTCATTTTTTTTATTTGTCATTTATAAATATAAGAACTATCGCACCGCTATAAATATAAGCACTATCGCACCGCTATAAATATTTTAAATTTGGTGTGTGGTGGGCATTTAGCAGTTACAGCTCCCGAATTGTCCGGTCTAGCTCCTGGCAACTAATGAGAAATCCGGTGCATTAATGACCACATAAATTTTTTTTTCAATATATTGAAAATCACTGTGTATTTTGCTGTTAGCTACTATACTGAATTTCAGCAATGCTAAGTATCAAATAAAACCATCGATTTAGGCTTACGATGCCATTACTTTTACTGCAATGTGAAACCAAACCATGCAAACAGCCGGCACAGATTTAAAATCAACAATCGTCTGTATTTTCCGGAATGCATCTCTAGCCCAAACCCGCCAATTTTCTGGCTGTGAGGCACTAGAGTTAACGGAAATGGACGATAACTTTCAATTAGGGCAAGTACTTGCCCGACAGATGATACTCATCGTTATATCCGGCGCTGAATTGCGAGTCCTGTTTAAAATCCATTTTAATTCTAGTGAAAGTGATCAACTGCGACGCCTGAAATTTAGCAATCCAATAGCGGATGAGCGTATTGCTGCTGCCAAAACCCTGGATTATATGAAAGAGCTCACTAACCAGGTATGCGGTCGAATCTGTCGCATTTTTCAGCGTAACGATGTGGTGTTGGGTATGTGCATCCCATTAAGTATGCATGGGTTTTATGAACTTTATACAGACTATACACCTGATGAAGGCAAGCTAAAAAAATTTGGCCAAGCCTGGAGAATTAAGGGTGACTTTGGTTCTCTTGCCTGTACCGCTTATGTCGAAATCATGGAGCCAACGGCAGTCACTAACTTGCAATATGTTGATGAAGAAGTTTCTAACGATGATGATGAGCTGGAGTTTCTGTGAGTCAAAATAACGAATTATTAGCCTGTTATAAGGTTCTCTCAATGCTGGAATCAGCCAGCGATAATACTGAAACCATGTTGGATAATATGCCGGGCGTGGTGGTAGTCTTGAATCAAAACCTCCAGGTTATCCGGGCCAACCAGGAGTTTGTTAAGCTTGCTGGTCGCAATATGGAGAATGTGCTAGGTTTTAAATTCGTGAGTTTGTTTAGCTCAGAAAATACAGACATTCTTCACCGACAATTTACTCTCTTAAAAAATGGCAGGCAGCCCAATAAGCGCATTGATTTTGAACTTGAAATAACGCTCCCTGATCAAAAGAAAAGTACTCGGCAGTTCTACTGGCAAGCAAGCATAGTGGCCCTCAAGAAAAGTGCTGAAGGTGATTTAATTAGCATTAGTGGAAAAGATTTATCCGAGTTATATCAATCGGAAATGAAACTAAAAAATATTTTTTCCAACCTGCCACTCGGCATGTTGATGATTGACTCCAAGGGAAAAATAAAAGAAGTTCTTTCGCAATTTAGCGAAGTTTTATTTGACCGCAATGAACTCATTGGTGTGACCTTCGCCTCTTTGGTTGAAGGGGCAGAAAATGGCAAGGATAGGCTTATTATTGAGGGATTAGTGAATCTTGATACCTGTTTTGGTCAAACCAAAAAGCATTATGATGATGTCGAAAAAACATTTCCAAAGAAGATAGCAATTATAGATTCACACAGTTCTCATACCAAATGGTTGAGTATTAATTATCAACCTATTTTAAAGCTCAATCGCATTGATGGTTTTATTTTACTGATAGAAGATGCGACCGAGACAGAGCAAGCAAAAAAAGAAATTGAACGTGTATCAGTATTGGAACGGCAAATTCTGACGGTTTACGAAGCAGCTATTCGTGACCCTTTGTCGGGACTTTATACCCGTCTTTTTATGAAAGACAGTGTAAAAAGTCTTATAGGTAATTTTCATCGCGACAGCATCGAAGAGCTTGCGGTGTTGATGATGGATATTGATCATTTCAAAAGCGTTAACGACACTTACGGCCATAAGGTTGGCGATAGTGTGATTAGTGAAATCGGGCGCATTATATTAAAACGCGTTCGTGATACTGATATTGCCATTCGCTACGGTGGCGAAGAGTTTCTGATTATATTGCCGTCCAATATGAGTAATATGACGTCGGCGCGAATTGTTGCCGAAAGGATTCGTGAAGACGTTGCCAATTTCCGATTAAAGCTTCCTTCTGGGCAAGAGGTGACGGTTACGATCAGTGGCGGTGCGGCTTCGTGCGGAAAAGGCGAAAATATTGATTTGGTGATTGAACGAGCTGACGGGTATTTGTATCAAGCAAAGCGTTCAGGTAGAAACCGCATTATCACCGAAGGCGACAAATAAGTTCACAACAGCAAGTTTAGAAAAAATAAGTTTAGAAAAGTAAAAAAATAGCTTTAAAGCTCTATTTTGTATTTAGATGCCGAAGCGAATCTAAATAATACAAGTGCGTGTGGAGGTTTCATGGCAATTATACTTATAGTGGATGATTCAACGACTTTTAGGGAAGAGTTAAAAATGGATTTAGTAAAGGCGGGCTATGAAGTGCTCGAAGCCGTGAATGGCGAAGATGGTTTGAAAGTGGCTACGGAAAACACTATCGATCTTATCATTAGCGATCTCAATATGCCTAAAATGGACGGCCTTACCATGTGTTCTCATATGCGTCAGCAAGGGATCAATACACCTGTTTTTATGTTAACTACTCAGGCCACTCCCGAATTAAAAGCCGAGGCTACTCGGTTAGCAGTAAAGGCATGGATTGTTAAACCCCCGAATAAAGGTGCGCTTATCAACGGCATCGCTAAAGTGTTGTCAATGAAGTGATGATCTTGTTTATCAAAAAATTAATAGTCTATTAATTTTTCGCCACAATAATTTCCATGTTTTACTTTTGTTTTTATGCATGCTCATACCGCTAACATAAACAATGTCGTCTAAATTATCTGCAATTTTAATTTTCCCAGAATACCTTAGTTGACCATCCCATTCGATATTACATTTTAGCTAAATATCTAGTAGTCTAAGATCTGTTTTATATCAAATTTTCATATTGAGAATTCTTTTTTGTGTAAAATCTGTATTCACATGGTCCCATTCATGCAGTTTTTTTCCGCGTTAATGTTTATATTTTGAAAATAAAGGGTTAATTATGAATGTCACCAAAGTTGCTGTAAGCCATACGGTGTTGGCTTCTGGCGAAGCGGCAGGCGCCTATTTGGGAAAAGATATTTTGGAACGGCTAGACGCTGAGCAACCTGATGTGCTCATTGTGTTTGCTTCTCCCGCATTTCCTTACCAATTATTACTTCAATCTCTTCACGATTCATGTTCACCGAAAATACTCGTCGGTTGCTCTTCTGCAGGGGAGTTTAGCGGATGTTACAACGGGTCAGCTTCCGTTTCAGTCATGGCGATTCGCTCAGACGATATGATTTTCAGCGCGGCCTTGGGACATGACATTCAAGCTAGCCGTGAACATGCAGTTAAACAATTAATGCCTGCCTTTGATACGAGAGGTTATGACAGTTACCCGTTTCGTTCAGCACTGATATTGTCAGACGTTCTAGCCGGGTTTGCAGATGACCTCATCCACGAAATAACAGTTCATACCGGCGGCTTGTTCCAATTATTTGGTGGCGGGGCTGCGGACGATGCCAAGTTTCATAGCACCCATGTGTTTCATAACCGCGATGCAGTATCTAACGCGGTAGTGGCGCTGGGAATTCTTTCTAAAAAACCTATCGGCATTGGCGTGAAACACGGCTGGGTTGCTACCGGCAAACCTATGCGAGTAACAGAAGCCGACGGGTTACGGCTGATCAGTTTGAATGCAATTTCAGCTGGAGACGCTTACGTACAGCATGCTGAAAATAACGCAGGGGTTTTTAATCGTGAAGACCCACTACCGTATTTTTTACAAAATGTTATCGGAATAGATACGGGTGATGGTTTTAAGATTCGCGTACCACTTTCGCTGAACGATGACGGCTCTATCACCTGTGCGTCGGAAGTGCCTGTTGGTTCGATGGTACATATAATGAGCACAAGCGCGTCTTCTGCTGCTGACGCAGCGCGGCATGCAGCTCAAGCAGCTTTAGCTGGCTTACAAGATGCTGATTTAGCAGGCTCGCTAGTCTTCGATTGCGCAGCCACAAGGCTTCGTCTGGGAGTAGATTTCGCGAATGAATTGAAATCGATTGCTGAAGTGCTTGGCTCAGATAATTTTGCAGGGTGTAATACTTATGGTCAGATTGCGCGGGCTGAAGGCCAATTTAATGGTTTTCACAATTGCACCGCCATTGTTTGTGCTATCCCGAAATAATCATTATGAATCCTTCGGATTTGATCGCCGTATTTCAGCGCCTGCAAATACCTCTTCGTAGGGCTGAGGCAGCCCAGAAATTGGCCGAAATGGTCGACGTGATGCATGTTCTGCTTTTCGTTAAGGATATCGAGGTAGATGCTTTTTTGCCCGCGATAGGAATGCCCCAGACTTTACCTAATGGTGTTCTATGGCAGAAGTTTCTTCTGGCATGTGCTGCCGGGGAGCAATCGTCCCGAGTTCTTCCTGCTCCCGGCGAAAACTGTGATTTACCCTCGTTTGCAATTGTGGATGCAGATAAGTTGTGTATTTTGGTTTTTGTCGGACGATTACCAAACAAGCCGTCCCTTGAGATGATAGAGCAATTGCTACCGCTGTTGGCGGGCAAGTTGACCGACGAGCGAGTGGTGGTTGCCGCTAATGGCCATGCGCAGGCCGCGCGCGAAGCTACGAAAAAAGCTCAAGAATTCAACGCCGCGTTGGATAAGAAACAATACCAACTTAAGGAAGCAATATATGTTGCGGAAAAAGAACTTGCACAGAGACGCATTGCAGAAAATAAATTGTTGGAAGCGGACCGATACAAAAATAATTTTTTAGCAACCCTGGCTCATGAGCTGCGAAATCCTTTGGGTGCCATTAGTATGGCAGTTGAACTACAGGATATGCTTAATTTTACTCCTGCTGGTGCAGCAGCCGATGCGCACAATACAATTAAACGGCAAACAACACATCTCATCAATTTAGTGAATGATTTACTGGATGTCGCGCGTGTTTCGCAAGGTAAAATTACGCTTAAATATTTACCGGTACGCACTGGGGATTTTATTGACGGCGCGCTGGAAATGACCAGAGCAATTATCGTTAGCCACAATCACAAGCTTGACATTAATGTTGCTGATCCAGATTTGATGGTAATGGGAGATGAGACACGATTAGCACAAATTGTTGGTAACCTTCTTGAAAACGCGGCTAAATACACACCAAAAAATGGAGAGATTAAACTTGATGTTGCAAACGAACATCATGATTTGGTTATTACCATAAGCGACAACGGTATAGGAATTTCAACCCATGCACGCGAGCATTTATTTGCCATGTTTTCTCAGTCAGAAAGAGTCGACGGAAGAGTGGCAGAAGGCCTTGGGCTAGGGCTTACTCTCGTTAAAAGTTTTGTGGAGTTGCATGGTGGTCAGATTTCAGTGGCGAGTGAAGGTGCTGGTCTCGGTAGTAAGTTTACTGTCCGAATTCCCGTAGGAGACAAGTCGCATTTTTTACCAGGTTCAATAAAGAATTGATTTTTTGTCGTTTTCCATAGCTATTCAACTATGCGATGTTTTTTTAATTGGTTTTATACCGCGATTTTTTTAGTAGAAACTGTTTTAGTAAAAACCGTTTTATATAGAAACTGTTTAATATCGAAATTGTTTAATATCGAAATTGTTTTACATTAAAATCGTTTATATACAATTTGAGAGACTATTATGCGATTTAATAGGACAAAGTCGAAGCTCCACGTTTTGTGCATCGATGACAATGAAGATTTTCTTCAGGTTTTAAGGCATTTAATCGAAGCAATGGGCTACGACCTTACTACAACGTCTATGGCAGAACATGGTGTGGAAATTGTAAAAACAATTCGACCCGCTATTATTTTTTGCGATCTGGGGCTGCCTGGCGGTATGGATGGTTTCCAATTTGCCAGTAAGATTCGTTCAGAAAACACATTAAATAACATACCAATGATCGCTATTTCAGCTCGAACTGATGAGGCGAGTATTCAACAAGCACTGTTGTGCGGTTTTGATAAAATATTCTCGAAACCTGTCAAGTTTGCAGACATTCGCGCCGCGCTGCTAACAGCCACAAATCTAGACACTGCAAATCCAGACACTGCAAGTCCAGGCACTACAAATCGAGAGACGACAAATAACAGCAATAAATAAAGGCGCCAAAAGTTAAGGCGCCTTATTCAAAGCTTCATCCATTTCAGTTGCCAATTCTGCTAACAATTTACTGTAAGCTTGCGCTAAATTTTTTGCGCCTGACTCAACGGGAGTTGTGCGAATAAAGTTGCGGCGTTGCAAGTTTACTTTCGTATTGTTATCCATTAATTCCCAGGTAGCGATGATGCTAGCTTCGTTGTTAGCTCGTGTCATGCTGTTAATTTGTAGGCGCAGGCTGTACTGCGGTTTACTGTCGTTGCGCCACGGAAAGTTGGTGAAGCTGCGGTTATCATTGCGTTGGATAAGATTGAGCGCAAGAACACGAGCGATACCTTTATCCAGTGGCTCAGCCCAATAATCGTTATCCGCGACTGTTAATAGGTTATTGGATTGGCTATAAATAATTTGCAAACGATTTAAATGGTCAGCAATTTCAATAGGACCAATGCCAATGACAGTAGTGATATTGCCAGTAGATGGGGCAAGTGGTTTTTGTGTTGTTGGTACTGTATTTAAGTAAAAATATTTTTTTTGTGGTGAACTTTGGCAGGCCGCTAACAGAATGCATAAAACTGCCAAACCGCATAAAAATGTCGCTCGTATTATTTTTTTCATGATTATTTCTCTTCAATGTTTAAGTTTCTGCCGCGCAAAATGGATTCTGGTTGCTGCTCCAGTGTTTCACTCAAATTGCGAAATGCTTGTGCAGATCGGCTCATATCTTCAAGTGTGGTGTTCAACTGATTCATTAATGGCGCGTCTTCAGAAAAACTGTTGTTAATGGAACCCGCAGCCTGGTTAAACTGTTCCAAACTTTTTTGGAAGTCACCCAAGCT
>JANPKH010000123.1:0-1908 GCA_031425935.1 Gammaproteobacteria bacterium
CGGGCAGGGTGGTAGGGGCTATGCTCTACCAAATAAAGTTCAACCTACTATTTGTATTGGTGTTTTCCCCCCGGGAAACTATCCCGAATTTTATTACCGTCAAGGAGTTTCGGTAAGAGTTTGTGCGCAGCGTCTGGGCTGCAATACTAGCCTTGCGGGTTTAAAACACCTGAATCGATTAGAGCACATTCTGGCGCGAGCAGAATGGCAAAATGAAAAATTTGCTGAAGGTTTATTGTTTGATATTAATAACAGTCTCATCGAAGCTACTATGAGCAATATTTTCACAGTCAACAATGGAAGTTTGTTTACTCCCGATTTAACCGAAGCCGGTGTTGCTGGTGTTATGCGCCGTCTGATTATAGATGAGTTGGCGCCGCAGTTAGATTTAAGTGTTAATATTAAAAAATTATCGCACCATGATTTGCTGTACGCCAATGAAATTTTTTTATGCAATAGCATTTTTGGAATTTGGCCCGTTATAAATGTATTTGACCAGCAAGATCACTTGTTCGCGATTGGAAAAAATACTCTCGCTTTACAGCAATTATTGGCTGATCATTTGTTGGCACATTGATATCAATTCAATTAGTAGAGAATAGTCATGTCTCTTAAGCGTAAAAAAAATCGAAAATTTGGGTTACTTTGGGTTGCGATTTTTGCAGTTGTTATGTTTTTTTTGGTAAGCACCTGGTTCAACTTTCAAAGCTGGCTGACAACACCATTAACAATTCCAGCTGATGGATATTATTACGATCTTGGCAATGGCAAATCAATTTCGCACCTCACCAAGGATTTGGCAAATAAGAAAATACTTACTCATCCGCATTGGTTGGGTTGGTACGCACGGTACTATCGAAAAGAAAAAATTCATACTGGCGAGTATTTTTTCCAGGTAGGTATTACCCCGCTGCAATTACTGGAAAAACTTAACAATGGCGATGTGGTTCTACATCAAGTTACTTTTTTAGAAGGCTGGACTTTTCGTCAAATAATAGCAGCGCTTAACGCGCAGCCAGAATTAACGCATCAACTTGCGCATAAAACTACTACTGAACAATTGGCTATTTTAAATTTACCTATATCGCATTTGGAAGGTTGGTTTTATCCAGACACGTACCGTTTTACCAAAGGTACGTCAGATGTTGAATTGTTACGGCAATCATACAAAGTTATGCGTAAAACGCTGGACGAATTGTGGGCTACTAAAGCCGCTAACTTACCTTATGCCAATGAGTACCAAGCTTTAATTATGGCCTCTATCATTGAAAAAGAAACTGGTTGGGCTGGTGAGCGAGAAAAAATTGCAGGAGTTTTTGTACGTCGCTTGCAGCTAGGGATGCGTTTACAAACAGATCCAACTGTAATTTACGGTATGGGTGCTGATTATAAAGGTAAAATAAGCAGAAATGATTTGAAGCGAGTTAACCAATACAATACTTATGTGATTGATGGCTTGCCACCAACTCCTATTGCAACGCCCAGCAAAGGATCACTATATGCGGCTTTGCACCCGGCAGCAGGTGATGCACTTTATTTTGTCGCTAAAGGTGATGGTACTTCAGAGTTCTCTGTTACTTTGGCGGAGCATCAGCGGGCGGTTAGGCGTTTTCAATTGCAACGGCGCAGCGACTATCGCTCCATGCCAAAATAGCATCACACCATGACAAGTGTCTCAGGCTTACATACAATAGCCCTCACTTCAGCGAATTTGTTTTAACTTGGAATTACAATCAGCATGACCGACCATCTCGCTTCAACAGACACCACTACCACTGAATTTAAAAAGCCGTTGCATTTTTTACAGCAAATCGTCCGTAGAGATTTCGAACAGGGCGTGCATAACAAAATTGCTACGCGTTTTCCGCCGGAACCTAATGGTTACTTGCATATAGGTCATGCAAAATC
>JANPKH010000124.1:0-8161 GCA_031425935.1 Gammaproteobacteria bacterium
TTATCATCATAAAAATAATGCAGTACAAAACTATCGCAGGTCATTCAAATATCCTCACAATCAACTAAATGACAACGGAATCCTTAGCTTTTTTGAGGATGATGATGGCACCGTGTTAGTGGGAACGGAACAAGGATTAAATCGTTTCAATCCAAAAACCCAGGAAATTGAAAACCTTTCTGATAAAAATTCTACGTTTTCAGTGCCAATAAAACCCATAACGGCAATAACTAAAGACGCTTCCGGTTACTATTGGATCGGCACCTGGAACAACGGTATTTACCGTTTAAATTTTGCTACCCGAGAAAGCAAACATTTCTTAGCCTCTTCAGAGAAAGGACACTTAAATACAAATATTATTTGGAATTTTCTTTTAGATGGAGACAAAGGGCTTTGGATAGCAACGCAAGATGGAGGAATGAATTATTTTGACTTTAGCACACAAGAATTCACAGCCTTTATGCCAACCAGTGATCGTACTAAGAGTGTTTCTAGCACACATTTTTACGACATACTGCAAGACCAATCGCAGAGCTATTGGCTGGCCGGCTTGGATGGTTTGGATTATTACCAACCAAAAACCGGGGAGTTCAAACACTACAGCGGACTAAAAGGTGAAAGCAAAACTATCCCATCACATCGTTTGTGGGCATTACTGTTAGATAAAAAGCAGCGACTCTGGGTAGCCACAACAGACGAAGGTATATTCGTTCGCGACCCCAATACGGAAGAGTTTACACAATTAACTATAGAGCAGGGCTTACCTAGCTCGCATGTTACTGCATTAACGGAAGATGCAATGGGCAACATCTGGGCTGGCACGCTGCTAGGATTAGCACTTATTGACAGCGAGACGTTTTCCATTAAAAAATTCAATCAGAGCCAAGGCATATTAGCAACAACCATTAACCGTGGTGCCAATATGATGTCTCGCGATGGATTTTTTTACACTGGAGGAATAGAAGGTTTTAGCGTTTTCAAACCTGAAGTCATTAACTATAAACAGCACGATTTTCCCGTTTATATAACACACCTAAAGGTTTTCAATAAAACTATTAATGCGCACCACGATAACAGAATTTTAAAAGCGGATATTTCACAAACACATGAGATAGAACTACAACATCAGGACAGCATGTTTGCATTTGATTTTGCGGCACTAAGTTATCATTTATCCGATTGGAATCGTTATGCATATTTTTTGGAGGGGTTTGATAAAAACTGGAATGAAATAGGTTCTAGTCATAGTGCAACCTTTACCAATATCCCACCGGGAAATTACGTTTTCCGTGTTAAAGCGACTAACTCTGAAGGAGTATGGAGCGGAAAAACAGCAAGCGTAAATATTCACATTCTACCCCCACCATGGCGAACATTCTGGGCGTATTCACTCTACATTTTACTTGCAGGATTTCTGGTAACATTTTTTTATAGATATAAAATTGAAAAAATGGAACACGAGAAAAACAAAGAACTGAATAATGAATTACTGAAACTGAGCGAAATTAAAGATGCTTTTTTAGCCAACACATCTCATGAGTTGCGTACACCTATTCACGGAATGGTTGGCATGGCAGAGGCTTTAGCACGCGAAAGCAGCGGAGCATCTAAAAGCCAGCGCGAAAAAATTCAGCTGATTATTTCAAGTGGAAAACGTTTGAGCAGCTTGATCAATGATATTTTAGATTATTCAAAAATGGCAGACCAACACATAGAGCTTTACAAAAGCCTTGTCGATATTAATCGTATGGTGAAACAAATTTTTGAAATTACGGCCATCTTGAAAAAAAATAAAAATCTGGAATTAATTAATAATATCAGCAACTCCGCGAAATTTTTATATGCAGACGCGAACAGAATGGAACAAATTCTAATAAATTTGGTGAGTAACGCCATAAAATATTCTGATAGTGGCCAAGTTGTTATTAGCAGCGAAATAGCCGATGATTATTTTATCTTAACAGTGCAGGACAGTGGGATTGGCATGGATGAAGCGGATCTGGCGCGTTTATTTAATCCGTTTAGCCAATTAGAATCGTCCGCCAATCGGCGCGCTGGCGGAACAGGCCTTGGGTTGACAGTAACGCGCCATCTTATTGAACGCCACCATGGAGACATTCAAGTTACTTCGGCTATCGGCGCGGGGTCTCGTTTTGTTTTATCGTTTCCCTACGCGGAAACAAGAGAACAACTTTCTAAAGTGAACATTGGAAGTTTACAAATAGATGAAAGTGAAGAAGCGCCAGCTGAATTTAATATTGGCAATGACAGTGCAGAACATACCCCAACCACTTCAGACGATTTTACCGCGCCCTCAGATAACAACGATGTGATACAACCTGAAGTAGAAGACACTAAAATCATTAAAGCATTAATCGCCGACGACGATCCCCTTAACTGCATGATATTACAGCAGCTAATGAAACTCGGAGGTTACACGGTGATTACTGCTTATGACGGAGCTATGGCATTAGAGGCAGCACAACAAAATACAGACCTCGCGATAATAGTTTTAGATGTAAACATGCCAAAACTGGGGGGATTTGAAGTCGCTGAAAAAATTCGGGCCGACGCCGTGTTACAAAAACTTCCAATACTTTTTTTAACAGCAACGATTACCGACAAAGATCGGCAAGCAAGTGAAAAAATAGGTAACTCAAGTATTCAACTTAAACCCATCAACAAAAGTCTTTTACACGCGACGTTAAAAGAGTTGACCTTTAAGTCTGACTTGTAAAATTAACCACACAACAGTTTCAGGTTGAGCTTTTTTACGCCCAACCTGAAAACCCAATCATCAAGCCTCGATTCCCTGCGAGTGTAAGTAATCTTCATAACTTCCGCTAAAATCTACCAAACCAGTTGGCTTCATATCGATAATACGCGTAGCAAGCGACGATACAAATTCGCGGTCATGACTTACAAAAATTAATGTGCCTGGGTAATTTTCCAACGCAAGATTAAGCGCCTCAATAGATTCCATGTCCAAGTGATTCGTTGGTTCATCCATTAATAGCACGTTAGGGTTAATCAAACTAAGCTTGCCAAATAACATGCGGCCTTGCTCACCCCCTGAAATAACTTTTACTGATTTTTTAACTTCATCGTTTGAAAATAACATACGCCCAAGTGCACCGCGAACAAGTTGCTCGTCGCCTTTGGTCCACTGCTTCATCCAATCAAACAAATTACTGTCATCAGCAAAATCATCAGCGTGATCTTGGCCAAAGTAACCTATCTCCGCTTGCTCTGCCCACTTAATGGTGCCAGCGTCAGCGGTGATGTCACCATACAAACAACGCAACAACGTGGTTTTACCAGCGCCATTAGGGCCGATGATAGCAATACGTTCCCCCGCATCGACCTGCATATTAAAATTGCTAAACAAAGTGCGATCAAACCCCTTGCTCACACCTTCAAGTGTTACGGCCTGGCGATGCAATTTTTTGTTTTGATTAAACCGAATGTACGGGCTAACGCGGCTGGATGGCTTAACATCATCCAATTGAATTTTATCAATTTGCTTCGCACGCGAAGTCGCTTGTTTAGCTTTGGACGCATTAGCAGAAAAGCGGCTAACAAAGCTTTGCAGCTCAGTAATTTGAGCCTTCTTTTTAGCATTTTCAGACAATAATTTTTCGCGCACCTGAGTCGATGCCATCATGTATTCATCATAGTTGCCAGGGTAAACGCGCAACTCACCATAATCCAGATCCGCCATGTGGGTACACACACTGTTTAGAAAATGGCGATCGTGCGAGATGATAATAATGGTGCTGCTGCGTGCAGTAAGCACGCCTTCAAGCCAGCGAATAGTATTAATGTCGAGGTTGTTGGTAGGCTCGTCGAGCAATAATACTTCAGGGTCCGAGAAAAGCGCCTGAGCAAGTAAGACTCGCAGCTTAAAGCCTGGCGCAATTGCGCTCATTAACCCGTTGTGTTGTTCTATGGGAATATCCAGACCCAAGAGCAATTCCCCTGCACGCGACTCGGCGGTGTAGCCGTCCATTTCCGCAAAATGAACTTCCAGCTCAGCAACGGCCATGCCATCTGCTTCGCTCATATCAGGTAAATTATAAATTCGGTCGCGTTCTTCCTTAACGCTCCAGAGTTCGGTATGCCCCATGATCACCGTATCTAGCACGGTAAAATTCTCGTAGGCGAACTGATCTTGTTTCAGCTTCCCTAAACGAACATTGGGCTCGAGCATGACTTGACCTGCGGATTGCTCCAAGTCGCCACCTAGAATCTTCATAAAGGTGGATTTACCACAACCATTGGCGCCGATCAAACCGTAACGATTACCGTTATTGAACTTTACCGAGACGTTTTCGAATAGTGGCTTGGCGCCAAATTGCATGGTGATATTAGCAGTAGAAATCACAGGATTACCTAATCAGTTTAAAAAGCGCGCATTCTACTGGATCTGATGACAATTACCCACCGCTACACGACTAATAACCTAAAACTCCATATGCCAACATGATGAATTGTGCTTAACTAAGATTATTGCCGAAAAAGTGCCAAGCAATCGACGCCAGCATTGAAAGCCCTACTGTTCCCTCAAGATGATTCTGTATGATTAATATTCGCGAAAAAAGAATGACTCTGTATGGATGTGTGCTGTTGTGGTGCCTGAGTTCTTTACAGAGTGTAATGTCCGAAAATAGCATAAAAGTGGACTCAGCAAATGGTACTTCAGCGAACGCCAATACCCTTAAACAAACTCAAAATACATTGCCCACAACTCGCTTGCGTATCGTTACACCGACACTTGAAAAAACTGCCCACGTTCACGAAGTTTATTACTTACAGCTGTTGCAGCTTGCATTAGAAAAAAATGTTGCAACCGATGGCCCCTTTGTCATTGAACAATACAGTGAACACCTTTCTCATAAACGTTTTTTAGCAGAGCTAGCGCGTGAAGATGGCGTTATCGATATTATTTGGACCATGAATGACAACAAACGCGAACAAGAGCTACTGCCGATAAAAATATCACTTCTGCGGGGTTTAAATAGCTATCGTATTTTTTTAATCCGAAAAGAAGATCATCATAAATTTAGCGAAATCACTACTTTTCAGGAGCTCAGTAAGCTCACCGCCGGATCAGGCACTAATTGGCCAGACACTGCGATTCTGGATAATAATGGATTGCCAGTAGTAACCGCGGCTCACTATGAATTACTTTTTACCATGCTCGCCGCTAAACGGTTTGATTATTTTCCACGAGGCCTTTATGAAATTTGGAATGAACAACTGGCCCACAAAGATAAAAACTTTAGTATTGAGAGCTCAATCATGCTTCACTATCATGCACCCATTTATTTTTTCGTAAACAAAAAAAATACGGCCCTTGCAGACAGAATTGAGCGTGGCTTACAACTGGCAATAAAGGACGGTAGCTTTGAGAAACTCTTTTTTAGCATTCCCGGTTTTAAAAAAGGTTTTGAGGAAATGCATAACTCATCACGCCGAAAATTTACGTTAAGCACCACCGGCAACAGTAACAACGAGGACTAGTGTTTATAAAAGTTATCTGGATATGGTAGCGAAATATCGAAATAATTATTTATTTTTAGCTTCAATCCACTGCGACATATATTGGGTGCTCTTGTGTAGATGATGACGCAACATCGCACCAATAAAATTTTTCTGCCGCTCTTGTGTCACATTGTTTGCTAAAACATTCAATCTTGTCATGAACAAATTAGCATAATTTTTTTGAGCGAAGTGCTGCACTAAAATATGGGCTCCTTGTTGTTGCATTTTTTTCCAAAGATGCTCATCCGTATATATTTTTACAGCAGCGTCTGCAATGGCTGACGCTGAATTTGCAACTGCACCACCCCACGGAAAACCGCCACTCATAGCCTCTGCGCCAATGTCGGTAGTTACGCTTGGGGTAGCAGTTCGCATAGCGTCCATTAACTTTCCTTTTATCCCTGCACCAAAACGTAAAGGTGCCAAACAAACGCGCGCGCGTTGCATAACCAACAAGGCATCGTCCACCCAACCTTTTATTAAAAAGCCTTGTTTCGCATTATGCAATTGCGTAGCTTTCGGTGGAGGATAAGAACCATAAATATGTAATTCAGTCTGCGGAAGCTGCTCACGAATTAGCGGCCAGATGGAATATTTTAAGTACAGCACAGCATCCCAATTCGGTTCATGACGAAAATTTCCGATTGAAATAAAATGTTGCCGTTCAGAGAATAATGGGAACGCAATTGGTTCTGGAACGCTTACATTCAAAAACGGACAATAATGTAATAGCTGTTTCGGTAACGAAAAATGTTCGATAAGGAAATCTATTTCAACTTCTGAAATCATCAAGGTTAAATCACAGCGGTAGATGGCCGCAATTTCACGTTGCGCCATATCGTCATCGGCCATTTTCGCGTAGAGCTCGACATGGGTCGCCAATACTGGGCCTACACTCTGGCGCTCAGTTTCATTCGCAGCATTTTTTTGTACTTGTTTTAATAATTGGTAGCGGGCATAGCGCAAGCTATGTAAATCTTCCGTATCTAATAGTCGCAGTGCATGCGGGCAAACCTGCTCAACACGCCAGGCAAATTGTTCTTCCGTGAAATAGCGATCAAACAAAACCAGATCGGGCTGAAGCCCCATCAAGAAATCATTAAAAGTAGAATTATTAAGTTCAATAGCTTTTTCCTGCACACCCATACTTAATAAATCCGCACGGTGCTCTGACAATGCAGCCGCAGATGCAAAGATAACTTGGTACTTATTGGCGAGAAATAATTGGATTAATTCCAACATGCGACTGCCTGCCGCAGAAGATTTTGGCTCAGGCCAAACATAACCAATAATTAGTAATTTTTTCATGGGCACAATGAGTTCATAAAATGATATTTAATCTTGTAAGTATTCAACAACCCCTAAACCCGCTGCGCGCCCTGTTGCCAAACACGCCGTTAATAAATAGCCGCCCGTTGGCGCTTCCCAGTCCAGCATTTCGTTTGCACAAAAAACACCGGGTAAACTTTTTAACATTAGTTGCGAATTCAATTCACAAAACGAAATTCCACCAGCTGTGCTAATCGCTTCATCTATTGGACGGAAACCGGTAAGTGTTAGCGTTAGGGACTTGATAGCCTGGGCTAGCGCAAAAACGTCTTGCCAAACTGAAGCGGGAGTTAATTCGCGCAAAAGTGCAAGTTTAATCGGCGATAAATTTAATTGTTTACGTAAAAAATTGCTGATGGAATTTTTACCGCGCGGTTTATTTAACTGCGCAATAATTTTATTGAGGTCAAGATCAGGTAACAAATCAATGTGCAGTTGCGCTTCACTACGCACAAGAATTAAATCGCGCAAACTAGCCGACAGTGCATAAATACTAGTGCCCTCTATGCCCGTTTTGGTGATGACCGCTTCGCCGCGTATGGACTGCAACTCATTCGTTAAAGTAGTAACGCTTAAGTTTATGGTCAGCAACGGCTCGCCGGAAAACTGGCTCTGTAAAAGCTCGCTCCATCTCACGTTAAAGCCACAATTGCTTGGTAATAAATCCGCAACTTTAATCTCTCTCCCGCGCAGCAAATTTACCCAGGCACCATCTGAACCTAAACGCTGCCAGCTAGCGCCGCCAAGCGCTAGAACAACTGCGTCTACATGAATATTGATTGCAATTTTTTTTTCACTTACCGTGGCACTAAAGCACAGTTCACCACTAAGAGGAGTGCGAAGTGAAGGACCCGATACAGGCGGCGAGCCTAGCCAACCCATCCAACGATGACGGGGATAAATTTTAACGCCCAGTTCACGCAGACGATGTAACCACGCACGCAATAGTGGTGCAGCTTTCATGTCGCAGGGAAATATTCTTCCCGAAGAACCAATAAACGTTTTTATTCCCAATCCGTGGATCCATTCGCATAATTCATTTGCAGAAAAGGCATCAAGGTATGGCTTTAAAGCTGGTGACGCTTTTGCATAACGCAGCAACAATTTTTCGTGCGGCTCAGAGTGGGTAATATTCATGCCCCCTACTCCCGCCAATAAAAATTTTCTCCCCACCGAAGGCATAGCATCATAAATACTCACGTCAAAACCTGCTTGCGCGATAACCTCTGCCGCCATTAAACCCGCAGGACCGCCACCGATAATGACAACTTTTTTATTATTCCGCGTC
>JANPKH010000125.1:0-23651 GCA_031425935.1 Gammaproteobacteria bacterium
ACCCGTTACGGTACCACCGCTAGCGCTTACTTGGATAATAGTGTCCTTAGGCAGCGTTTGCCCAAAAGGTAGACCAAAATCAGCAAAGGTGAACGTGAACTCCTCGCTACCATCTTCAGGAATAATAAGGCCTACACCATCCGCCTGAATGTTATTGCCGCTATCATTAGTTTCATAAACGTACATTCCTGCAATATGTGCCACACCTGCGTTAAGTAAGCCGGTACGTGCAGCACTCTTTAGCGTCATCCGAGCAACACTTCCGGACATAATTAGTTTTAATGCTTTACGAACATGAACGCTTTGTTTAGCACCGGTGCCACACAAGCTGCCTATGCATTGTGGTCCATTAAACAAGCTGTCACGCGCATCAAAGTTTTGGTTATTGTCAAAATCGATAAATTTTTCTCCTGAGTCGTAGGCATAGTTTTCATCATCATCGCGCCAAGCCTCAGACATATCGAAGAAGCCATTAGCTTGCGCAGCAACACGCCAAAAGCCACTCTCAGCTATATTAGAAAAGCCAACGCCATCCGCAATATCAAAGGTGTTATTGCCATTAGTATCATTGAAAGTTTCATGGCCAATAGCCGTGGCTAGTATTGTAATGCGGTGATTGTCCACACGCGGCTCGCCACTCGTCCACTTAACCGAGCACGCACCATTCGTCGTATTACAACTGGGAATTATGCTGCCACCTTCGGTAGTGAAATTAATCGTAGTACCATCAGGTACCGGGTTATTAAAGGCATCAGCCAAACGCGCACTAACCACCACTTCAACATTGTCATAGTCATCTGTTTCGGGGTTAAAAATTTCAGTGCTCAGTGAAAAACTGTCCTGATCCGGTAACCCGGTATTGACTGACAACAAATCCGATTGGGTTTGAATTACCTGACTATTCGCAGCAGTCACCGACGCCGTTACCCGTACTGCGGTAGGCACATTACCGGCGTTAACTTTGGTAGTCACCAGCCCTACCGAATTGGTAATAGACGATGCTGGTGTAAGCGTTAAATTACCGACCGAAGTATTTAAACTAAAGTTTACCGCTTGTTGTGGTAGCGGGTTACCCAGCGCGCCCTTTACTAAAAACGTTAGCGTAGAGGTTTCTTGTTGCCCTTGCCCGCCCGTCCCTTTAAGCACAATTGATTCCGGTGAAAGCGATACAAATTCAATCGAACCAATATTTTCGGGCGAAATATTAATGACCTGAGTGAGCGACTTGGCCTGATTGTTTACCGTTACTGTTGCCTGAATAACATCTTGACCGCCACCACAGCTAACATCTTCAAAAGTCGAATTAGCTACACCGTTTACGGTAAAAACTCCGGTGCCAATATTCGCCTTATCGCTCGCGACGCAACTCGACGTAAAATTAACTTGCGATGGCGCCATAATCCGTTGGTTATTTTCATCCACCATCGCGAGAGACATACCCAGAGTTGCGCCCGCGCTAATGTTAATAACGCCAGCACTGTCTGCGGTAATTGAAGAACCTAGTAGATTTTCGACAAACTGATTACTACTGTTGAAGTGCCCTAACTTAATAACCTGGTCAGTAATATTGATTGCGCTGCTGATAATCTCATAATTGACGCTGGCTGCTATATCAACGCCATTTAAGGTCACCTCCGCCAGCGCGGCAGCCGCACCTAAATCCGCATCTGTACTGGACAAATTAACTTCTGCAAGACCATTCTGATTCGTCAAGCCGCTTTCAACATTGATATCGCCTAACTCAACCGTAAACTTCACGACTTGGTTGCTCAGTGGAAGATTATTCGCATCTGTCACCAGTGCCTGCAATTGCACTATCTCATTACTTTTAAAGCGATTAACCGCGATGCCGCTGCGCAATAAGCTCAGGTAAATTTTGGAAGTCGCAACGGGGACAGGTGGCAATGGCGCAAGCAGCTCAAAATTATATTTAGTATTTACATCACCAAACGTAGCAGTAATAGTTCCAGCTCCCAGTGTGCTGGAGCGGTTAATGGTAGTCGTTGCGTATCCCTGTGCATCCGTCAATATTCGGGTTGCAGTTAGGGTGCCCAAGGTAGTGGTTACGGTGATTATTTCTGCGGGCACAGGATTATTACTAGCATCCAGTAAACGCACAGAGATAGTGACTAAATCACTATTAGGAAAACTGTCACTATCAGCTTGTAAAGGAGAAGACACAGTCAGGTCTAGATGTTTGGCATTCAATGTGGCTGCACTGTCCGGCGGGGATTCCTTACAACCCGCCACAACCATTAACAATAATGCCAGAAATGTTCCTGCAAACGCAGGGCGAAGGAATCCCGCAAACGACGGACGAAGGGACCCCGCCAACGGCAGGCAAAGGAAAAAAGACATAAGGCGACACTCGCTACACTTTTATAAAAGCTATCAGCAGGAGTATAGCAGCGCCTCAAAAAATGCCACCGGCAAAGCCACATTGCCGCCAAGCTTCATAACTAACAATTGCGACCGCATTGGACAAATTTAAACTGCGATTACCCGCATACATAGGAATGCGCAAACGGTGTTCTACAGCAATAGATTCCAACACTGCAACTGGCAGCCCAGCCGTTTCTGAGCCGAACAGCAACACATCCCCCGCGCGATATTCAAGTTGATCATGGGGACGACTGCCTTTAGTCGTACACGCTAAAATTCGCCGTCCTGCCATTTGCTGAATGAATGTAGCGTAATTTGCGTGACGATTAATATTGGTGAGTTCAGAATAATCCAGCCCCGCACGACGCAAACTTTTTTCTTCAAAGTCAAAACCTAAGGGCTCAATCAAATGCAAGTGGCAACCATTGTTGGCGGTTAAGCGAATTATATTGCCGGTGTTAGGCGCAATACGGGGCTCGTACAAAGCGATATGAAACATAAAAACTCGTTGTAATTTGGGGAAAAGTGAAATTGTACATTGTGGTAAATTGAGTGCGATGCTATCGAAAACCTTTTATCATGCCCATCTCTTTTTATCAGCACCGTTTAAAAGCGCTTTTTTATAAGTAACTTTTTATAAGCACCTTTTTACAAGCATTTATTTATAACCGCTTCATTTATTTTAACAGCGATTTATTTATGGCAAAAATTCAAATTATTGTGGGCAGCGTTTTTGGCGGTGCGGAACAAATCGCAGAAATCGCGGCTGAAAAACTGCGTGAGCTGGGCCACTCGGTATCTATTAATACCTATGCCTCTGCCGCAGATCTTATCCGCGACAACGAAGAAGTACTTCTGCTCTGCCATTCAAATACTGGATCCGGTGACTTACCGGATAACATTCTACCGGTTTACCTTCATTTAACACGGGATTATCCGCGCCTCGCTGGTAAGCGTTATGGTGTGATTAATCTTGGCGACAGCAGCTACTCAACCTTTAACGATGCTGGCCGCATGCTAGATGCTGCTTTTGCTGATCTGGGAGCGGTTCGTATCGGTGAGCCGCTAGTATTGGATGCGTGTAGTGGTGATAACCCACAGCCCCTAACCATCTCATGGGTAACAGAGTGGGCAAGCAAATTATGACGCGCGCAAAAATAGGCTTGTTTTACGGCAGCTCAACCTGCTACACCGAAATGGCAGGCGAAAAAATTCGCGCAGCACTCGGCGAAAACCTGGTTGATATATTCAACATTAATGAAACACCATTGATCACCGCAGAGTTTTACGATTACATTATTTTTGGAATACCAACTTGGGATTACGGCGAGTTACAAGAAGACTGGGAAGAAGTTTGGGATGATATAGACACCATAAATTTCACCGACAAAAAAGTAGCCCTCTACGGCCTTGGCGACCAAATTGGTTATCCAGAATGGTTTCTCGATGCGATGGGCTATTTGCACAGCAAGGTCGTTGCTAGGGGCGCTATTCCCTGCGGTTACTGGCCAAATGCTGGCTATGTTTACGAAGCTTCAAAAGCGCTTACACCTGACGGAAAACAATTTGTTGGATTAGCGCTGGATGATGAAAATGAGTTTAATAAAAGTGCCGAGCGCATTGCGACTTGGTGTGAACAAATTTGTGGTGAGTTTGGGTTGTGAGAATTTATTTTCGTCCATGGGCGTTATTTACCAAGTTTATAGATGCCCGGCGCATTTCGCCATCCACCTTCATAATCCATTCCATAACCAAAAATATAAGCATCTGGAACATTAAGTGCAATGTAATCCGCTGCGATAGCAGGTGTAAAATTTTGAATATTTTTTTTGCACAAGACCGCAATTTTTACATCGCTAGCACCTAATTCGTAACACTTTTCCGAAATTGCTTTTAAGGTTACACCTTGATCTAAAATATCATCAACCAATAAAACACTACGGCCTATTAAAGAAATATGCGGCTCGTGCAACCAAAGTATGTCACCTGGAATCAATTGGTTTTGATATCGACTTGCATGCACATAATCAACTTCTACATAAAAAGAAAATCGCGGCAAAATATACCCGAGCATGGCCAATGCCCCGCGCATAACACCTAGCACTACTGGACGCTTATCGCCTATGTCTTTAGCAATGTTTTTTACCATAACGCTAAGCGCCAACTCAATCTCATTAAGATTAAAAAGGCATTCACTGTTTGCATTGACCTCATCAAGAGTCTCAAAAAATTTCATCCTGTAATTTCCGCTGCACGTTTCATTAAATAGTTTTCATAATCTGGAATTAAACGTTCGACAGGTGAATTAAAGAAGGGTGATGCCACCATAAAATCAGCTGATACTTGATTAGTCGCAATGGGGATATTCCAAACAGCTGCAATGCGCAACAATGCTTTTACATCGGGGTCATGCGGCAATGGCTCGAACGGATCCCAAAAGAAAATTAACATATTCACATTGCCTTCCGTAATTAATGCACCCACTTGCTGGTCACCCCCTAGCGGACCGCTAATTAATTTATTAACAACCAAATTGGCTTGCTTTTCAATAATCACGCCTGTTGTACCTGTAGCATAGAGAGTGTGTTTTATTAACTCGGCCTTATGTTTTTGACACCATAGAACTAAATCTTTCTTTTTATTATCGTGTGCGACCAGCGCGATATTTTTTTTCGCTGTAAGAGTTACTTGTTTAAATTCCATCATTCGCTCCAAAGGTCTGCAATAAAAGAAAAGGCCTTGACTAGAGTATAGCCAAGGCCTTAAATAAAAGACAATACGATTAAATCTCAAATAATATTAGCGGCCAAAATATTAATGGCTTAGCTCCAATAATAATTTATTTAAACGTTGAACATAAGCAGCAGGATCTTGTAATTGTGCACCTTCCGCCAAATTTGCTTGATCAAAAAGAATGTGTGATAAATCATTAAAACGAACTTCACTAACTTCCTGAGTTAATTTTTTCACTAGCGGATGCTCAGGATTTAATTCAAAAATAGGCTTCGAATCAGGCACTTTCTGCCCAGCAGATTCAAGAATACGACGCATTTGTGCGCCCATGTCATGCTCGGCGACGACCACACAAGCAGGAGAATCCGTTAACCTATGAGTAATCCGCACATCTGCTACTTGCTCAGCTAAAGCAGTCTTTACTCGCTCAAGCAAAGGCTTGAATTCTTCGGCTACTTTTTCTTGCGCTTCCTTTTCTTCCTCAGAATCTAACTTGCCTAAATCCAACTCACCTTTGCCCACATCTTGAAATGATTTGCCATCAAACTCGGCCAAATGGCTCATCAACCACTCATCAACGCGATCCGTCAACAACAATACTTCAATGCCTTTTTTACGGAAAACTTCTAAATGCGGACTGTTTTTAGCGGTGTTAAAATTTTCTGCTGCAATGTAATAAATTTTTTCCTGGCCTTCTTTCATCCGCGAAACATACACTTCCAAGGATTGATCTTGATCAGCTTTCTCAGTATGAGTAGATGTAAAACGCAACAACTTCGCAATTTTTTCCCGGTTAGAAAAATCTTCCGCAGGCCCTTCTTTAATCACTTGGCCAAATTCATTCCAAAAACTTTGATATTTTTCGGCTTCATTACTAGCTAATTTTCCTAACATATCCAAAACGCGTTTGGTTAGTGCGCCACGCATACTGTCGATATTGGGATCTTTTTGTAAAATCTCACGCGAAACGTTCAGTGACAAATCATTCGAATCTACAACACCTTTTATGAAGCGCAAATACAATGGTAAAAATTGTTCTGCATCATCCATAATAAAAGTGCGTTGTACGTAAAGCTTTAAGCCTCGCTGTGCATCACGATTATACAAATCATAGGGCGCACGAGATGGAAGGTATAGCAAGCTAGTGTAATCTAAATTGCCTTCGACACGATTATGGCTCCAGCTCACGGGCTCGCTGTAATCATGGCTAATATGTTTGTAAAATTCTTTATATTCCTCATCACTAATATCGGTACGTGACCGGGTCCAAAGTGCTGTCGCAGTATTAATGACTTCATCTTCAGGCTCTTGAGCGTCTTCACCTACTGGAGTTTGTTTCTGCATCACAACAGGAATAGCGATATGATCGGAATACTTCTTAATGATTGTGCGCAAACGCCAATGATCGGCAAATTCAATCGCATCATCTTTTAAATGTAACTCAACTGTCATTCCACGCTGTGCTTTTTCAATGGTTTCAACACTAAACTCTGCATCACCATCACACTCCCAACGTACGCCTTCAGATGCTTTAGTACCTGCCCTACGCGAAGTAACAACGACTTTATCAGCAACAATAAATGCGGAATAAAAGCCAACACCAAACTGACCAATTAACTGAGCATCTTTTTTCTGATCACCACTTAATTTTTGCATAAATTGAGCCGTGCCCGATTTTGCGATGGTGCCAAGGTTATCAATAACCTCCTCGCGAGTCATACCAATACCGTTGTCGCTAATTGTTAAAGTTTTTGCATCCTTATCAAAGGTAATACGAATTTTTAAATCGGCATCGCCTTCATATAAATCCCCATTGGAAACAGCCTCAAAACGCAATTTATCAGCCGCGTCGGATGCATTAGAAACCAGCTCACGTAAGAAAATTTCTTTGTTGGAATACAATGAGTGAATCATCAAATGTAATAACTGCTTCGCTTCTGTTTGAAATCCACGTGTTTCTTTTTGAGAATCTACGGTCATGGTGTAACTCCTGGTACGGTGTAAAATATTAAGAATATACGAAAGGCTAAAAAACCTGTGGTGCTGAGATGGGGCAAAGAAGCAGAAATTCAAGGGGGATATATAAGTCAAAGCGACTTTAGACGAAAACAATCGAAATGCATAAAAGAATGGGGCTAACCCTGCGGTGCAGCCCCATAATTATACTGACTCAATAAACAGTCCCTCAGCTCCTTGCTGGCATCGAACCTAGGTATTCAATTCCAGTCCTTCGTGTCCAAATAAAATGGCATCCAATCACTATTAATATTAGTCGCATCCATTGACCTCCTCCTTAGCCAACTACATTCCCTAAAAACGTCCTTGTGTAGCCATTATTACTAAAAACCCAGCACCGCAATAGTCAACAAAATCATTACATCTTGTGAGATATCAACCTTGAGGAGCAGCGGACATTCAAAGCACGTAGATTAAAATTAAAAAAAAGGCGCCTTCAGTTAAGACGGCGCCTTTTTGTTCATTTGGTAGGACTAGTCAGGCTCGAACTGACGACATCTACCATGTCATGATTGCAGCTTTAAGTGACTAAGCCTCTGATTTGAAAAGACAATGTGCCTAAAAACACCATGCAAAATGATGCATTTTAAGCAAAACGGTACATTATAATGCAAGCTTTTCAGCAACCAAAACTACTGTATATTAGCGAAATATTACTAGCCAAAATGGATTGAATTTGATGAATATTGAAGAAGAAATAAGCAATGCAGCGTGCGAAATATTGCGAGAGCACGGTCCCGATGGTCACATTGATGGCCACGAGCAGCTAACCGAATTTATCCTAACTTGCATAGCGGCAGAACGTGAAGCGTGCGCGCAACTTGCCCAGGATTTTGTATGGTATGAAACTGAAAATTGCGGTCCAGATGAAGCAAATGAATTCATTGCCAGAGCTATTCGCGCTCGCTCGATCCTTGCAAAAGGATAAGCGCTTCTTTAGCTCGAGCAATATCAGCCACCACCGCTTCCTCGCAGTGGTTTTTGTTGAAGAAGATAGTATTTACAATCTTCGCCATAAAAGGTTTACCCCTTCTTGCTGCCAACCCTGCCCGGCTTGAAATCGTGACTCCAATGGCATGATTCCAAAAAAACATCTGGCAAAACACGTCAAAGCCAAGTGCAAACGAATGAAGCAGGGTTTTTGCGCTTGATAGTGCGCCGATAATTAACAAAACAATTAGAATTTTTAGCATGGTTTAGGGCCTTTTTTGACAGGAGAAAATATGAAGAAATTTAGCGAAAGACTTTCTGAGGCAAATCAGCGCGCGTCAGACTACGTAGGCGGCATTCAGTGGTGGTTTTGGATTAAATTATTATTTTTTGTATTTATTGTGATCAACATTATCGCAAACGGATTTTCGGGAGGCGGTGAAAACTCGGCGTATGAGTAATCACTCCCCCACCCTTGCCTTATAATTCTTACTGAATGAATCTAAAGCCGCTTTGGTTCTCAAGTCTAGCGGCTTAATTTTTTCGTCCTTTTCCTTTTGGCTTAAATTCTCATCGTCAATAATCCTGTTTTTCTGCTTTCTAATTGCGGTAAGTTTTTTGGCAGTAGCGTTTGCCCGTAGTGACATATTTAAAACTTTGCCATGCTCGAATCTAAACGCTGCTCTTTCCGCTGGGTCGTTAATCGACTTTAGCTCTTCATTAGCTTGGGCGATTCTTTCTTTGCGCTCATAAAATTCGCCCTGGCCACTACGCCAATCAACTTCACCAACAAACTTTCTAACAAACGGAATCTCCTTGGTTTTTATTTCGCGATCCTGCGCAAACTTTATACCGTCAGTTACTATATCTGAATAGAACTTGCCCGCTGAGCCCATAAAATAATTAAAGATGTAATTCATTTTGTCGGGACTAATGTCTACCGCTCCGCTCCGGTACGCTGAACCGCCAGTAGAGTCATTCATAAACTCAGCAATCCATTTCCAAACCTCGTTAGTAGATCGCATAGACAAATGGCTATTGGGTTTAGGTGTGTCAAAATCCATATTTTCGGCGAATATTTTTGATCCAAAAAAGTTTTCATTAGCAGTTAGATCAGCTAGCGGCTTTAACACCGTCGGAGATGCCGACCGAACCAACGAGCTATCAACACTATTCGACTTTGCAATTCCCAAAGGGGAGAACGCACCCAAGATGGACATTAGAATCTCACCGGCAGCTTCCCCAATTCCTTTCCCGCCATTAACAGCTGACTCCGAGGACACTGCTATTGCGTTAAAAATGTTGTAGCCGTATGGCATTGGGAATTTCCAAAAAGTACCGTCCTTCTCGCCACCTAACGCCGATTTCATAACGATAATATTGCGTTCTTTCTCATGTGCGGGCACTTTGTCCCACCAATTTTTTTCGTCTTCATCATCTCCGGCAGAGCTGCGATTCAACGCAGCCAAACCGTAACTCACAATCATTATTCCCACAGCCGCCTTTTGCGCCATGTTTAATTTACGCTTTCCGGTTTCATCAACCTTAAGGGTGCCTAATGCCCGAGCTAATGCAGCAGTGCCTTGCACAGAAGCATTAAAGAACATGTAGACCGCGTTCATGGAAGCGCCTATCTCGCCCTTGCGGTTAAAGTTAACCGTTAAATTTTTGGCGAGCGAAGCAGATTGTTTCCTAGTAATTCCTGCATCGATTGCATTTTTATAAACCGATAGGCGGATTGCATTTTCGACAGCGCCATTAGCGTTATTAACAAAATCACCAATTGATTTTCTAGTTCGTAATGCCCGCCCTATGAATGTCTTTTTCTGCATATCAATGAGACCCTGCAATTCCTTCGCTTGTTGATCAATGTCCTTTAGCTGATACCAACCAGTGTTCGCACCATCATTACGGAACTCATCGAAAGATTTTTGCCATGCTGCTGCATCGCCAGTTAGGCTTTTTCCATTTAAGCTTGCATACACCGCACGCATTGCAGGCATAACGCCTTGTATCATTTTGCCCGTGATTTGTTTGCCTTTAATTTTGCCATCATGCAGATCAATTTCTGCTTGTAAATTGATAACGGCGGTTTGAATATCCCGTGCAAAGTTGGTGACAACAAACTCAGGGTTATAGCTAGTACACATCGCTGATAAAAATCGTGAAGCTTTAGCTAGGTGTTGGACCGCCCAACTCATTTTCTCGGGCCCCATGTTTTTCATTGCGCGCATTAAAAGTGGATCTTCAATCCGGATAAAAAATTCTTTCCCGTCGCGCTTGGTGGTGAAGTAATCCTCTTTGCTAATTACTTTTGCGGAACCAACATAATCTTTGCCTTTTTTAGTAAGCAGCTTTCGCTCAAAATTCGGATTGCTTGAATCATGAACCTCCCAATATTCAGGATTAGGATTAGCTTCAACCAGTGCGAGCAGCGCATTACCTACTTCGTTTTTGCGGTAGCGGATGATAGCTTCGGTAGTGTCTTTGATTGAGTGTAGCGTGGGTGATTCTGGCTTAGTTCTACGACCTAATGCACGCATTGATTCCTTGCCGCGAATATCAAAACCCTTGCCGACCCGCGGGAAGTTTCCTCCCGAATCGTCAACTGCTTGTCCCTTCAGTGGAACGTAAAATTTATAAACTTCATTCCAGGTATCAACCGCCTCATCACCAGCCAAAAAGCGCGCAATTCTTCGCTTTTCATCTAACAAGGAATACACAGTACTGGCCAATTTTTCTAAAGCCTTATGCTTGCCTTCAGTTTTCGCCTTTTGCAAAATTTCTTCTGATTGCGCCGTCGTCATTCCAGAGCCGCCGTCCGGCATATCTTCATTTATTTTTGCGATTTGTTCGTTGCGTTCTTGTGCGTGCTTCGCCCATAAGTACATGTCCAGCTCTTCACGTTCAATGCCATTGGCCGCCATTGTTTGTGACATTGGTTCAAGGAAGCGCTCTTTCATTTTGCGAAGATCGTTTTCGGTTTTCCCGTGGAAAGCCTCCTCTTGTAAGTATGCATTTTCAGCTTCGGAAATATTGCCGCCGCTTTCATTGATAGCGCTTTGAGTGCGGAGTAACGGACGCATTTTGTCTTGCCAAATACGCAGGATGGCGTCAGTACTTATTCCGTAAACCTTATTTTCTTTCATTCCGGAAACAGAAAAATTATTTTGTAAATTCGACTGAGGATTTTTTCGCGAGTATAGAATATCGGTACTTTCTGAATCGAAACTGCCATTGTTATTTATTGATTTGATCTGCGACTTATCAAACACTCGGTATTCTGCATGTTCGCCCGCTTCAGTGTGGTAACCGTACTCGCCATGTATTGCTCCATCGAATCCAGCTGATTTTGCAGCCTCAACAAACCAAGGCGAATCGAACAATGGAAATGCCTCGACGTATAGTTCTCTTATCTGAGCAGGGTTTATGGCAATTAATTCCTCAACTGACCGATATTTTTCAGAATAATCATCAGCCCAAACGCTGGTGTTATAGATTCTGTCAGCATTGTCTATTGCGGCACGCATGGCCGTTTCTTTGCCTAGCTTGCTCCATACATCGCCAAGCTCGATAAAAGGATCATCAGCTGAGTGCATCAAGGGATTTTTTATACTTAAATACACAGGGAAAAGTTTGGGGCTTTTCACTTTTGCGTTTCTGTCGTTAGGATTAATGGCATAGTTCGATGCGATTTCAGCACTACCAAAAGTTATTGACCCGAGTTTCGTTTCAATGTCATCGCTGTCCCCGTGTTGACCACGATAGACGATAAGTGGCTTACCGTTTTCATCCACCACTTTGCTGTCGCCGAACCATTTCTTAAATGCGTCTGATTCAATTTGAGGGTTGCCAGAAACAGAAAACCCGCCGGAGCGGGTCTGTGTATCGTCTGGACTTTTTCGCGAATAAAGCGTTTCGGCTTGTGCTCGATTATCTTTTCTGGTGCTTGTACCTTTTACATCAGCAATCCAGTTTCGCTTAGGTGCTTCACGACCGTCTTTGAAATGGCCGCCTATGTTATGAACAACATTTTGCAGTTCACGCAAAGAGATGGAATTTTCTATCAATCCAATCTTAACGAGCGCGCGCTTAATTGCTAAGTATAATTGACTAAAACCTGCGGCCAATGGGCTAACTTTAATTTGTGCAACTTTGCCTAAAAACTCTTCCGCAAATAAATTGTTTCGCTCTTCGCCATCCAGTTCTAAATCGTCAGCCTGTGAGGAATAATTACTTTCGGTGTCGGCCCAAATTTTTGTTAGCTTTCCGGTTTTATCTTCTTTAACAGCGCGCTTAATGTTTTCATAAATCTGGCGGCGACCTTCGGGCGCGAAGAGTCCAAGTCCTTTGTGAACAAGCAATTCTTCTCTAAGTGCGGCTTCAAGGGTGTTCGTATCACTAAAGGCACGTCGATTGATGCTGAGAAGTCCTTGTCGTGTTTGGTAGGAGGCGTCAAGTCTGGACCCGCCGTCGCGCTCTTCGTTGTATCCCGGAAACTCGCTGGAACTTCCAAGTATTCGTAATTCGACATCGCTGGCTCCTTTGTATAATTTTATAAACTTATCAAAGGTAGCTTGAACTTGATCTTCAGACAAGCCATTTTCGAATTCTTTGCCATCATCTCTACGCGAGTAAAGCGCAACACCAGCATCTGTTTCTTTCGTTGCGATTGTGTCGAACAACTCCTTGAATGCTGCGCCCGAAACTGGAGCCTCATCATCTGTTGGATATGGATAGGTTTCGCCAGTGTTTCCCCAGAAACCCTCGTTCGCATCCCAGGCATGCTTCGGTAAAATAGTCGCTAGGTAATCGCTCTCATAGCCCTTAGATGCAAGCTCATCAATAACGAAGCGCTCAAACGAACGAGCGGTTAGCTCTCGCGTAGTTGACCAATAATCCTTCGTTCTTCTGTTGTCCAAAACACCAGATCTTTTAATAAGATCCGTTTTCTCGCGGATTGTATTAACAATGGATTTAAAAGCATCGTAAACTTCAGGCCGCACGCCGAAATCATCAGGGTGTAATGGCGTAATTGTGGGGCGGCCATCCCTCATAACTTGCTGACGTTTAGGCCGCTCAAGCTCCGTTAAATATGAGCCATCTCTGCTGGTAACTTTCCCCATCCTAGCAAAATAATTATCTAGCCCATGCCACCATTCATGAGCAAGCGATCCAGGGCCACTATTTTTCGTCAGATTGATAATGACTCGACCGTCAGTTACTTCGTCTCCTGCTTCGTAATGCGCACTTGCTGGTTGTTTACCGCCGGTACCGCGAGCTCCAAACGCCAGACCAAGCTCACCATTTAAGGAAATCGCCTCCGGAGGAATGCCGAGGACATCGGCCAAATCTAAAAGCCCGTCGTAAGCATTATTTAAATCTTGTTGCCGCCGGTCATTTTCAACGTAATTCCCGAACTGGACACCTCTAAAGCCAAATGTTTTCGCGAACAAATCTTGTGTCACATTTGCGCCACGGCGATAATCTTTTCCTACTCGTTCGTTTTGTTCTGCTCTACGCTCCGAGCCAATTTGTTTTTTGTTTTTGAAAATCTGTACTAGCTCATCATTGTTGGAAGCAATGAACGCCCTAGCTGTTTTAGCATCCCTAAATTTTTTAAGCTCAATATATTTTCTAGCTCCCAGCTTTTTGCCGACCCAAACATCCGGCTCACCATGTATTGTCCAAACATCAAACTTAACTAATGGCTTACCGGAATCGTCGGCAGTTGATACCTGGGCTTTAATGAAAGCTAGTGCCTCCTCCTTCGTATCGAAATGAGTTTCCTTTCCACCGCGTGAAAATGCACCGCCCTTTTGTGCCGTATTTATAACGAGCCATTTACCGACATTTTTTTCATCTTTGTAAATCGAATAAATGTGATGTTCAAGCTTATAGGTTGCAAGATCCTTTATTTGACTTGGAAGAATTTCTCTTGCAATCGCAATCACTTCAACCAAGTATTTAACGTATGAGCCATATGCTCGCATGGCTTGCGCAAGCGATTCTGGTGAAATTGCACCAGACAGTAAGTCGTTAGCAAAGCTGCGAAGAGTATCCACTTTTTGAACCCAAACCGATACGCCGCGCCGTGGCTTAGCTTTGATTTCGCCACGCAATTGTGCAACAAACGCTAACACTTCTGGCGGCACTCCTGATTTCGCTAATCTTTCATAATCAGGGATGGGAAATGATCTACTGAGCGGAACTGTTGCGGTATCGATTGAAGTATTTGAAAGTGTCTCACGCAATGATGCGGTGTGTTTTTTCGCTCCTTCTAATTTTTTTCCGAAGTCTTCGATTTTTACATCTGCTTTTTCTGCGAGCTTTGTTCCTTTCGTTGTGAGTTGATTAGCTTCCGTCTTATCAATTTCTGTGTCGACGACGTTAGTGTCGTCAACATCGTTTACCTGCTTGTTTTCGCTAGTCTTTTCAGCTGACTCATTTTTTTCTAAATACGGGTCTTCGCCCCTTGCTCGCTTCTGCGCTCTCAACAAATTTGTTGCACTCATTTGGCCAAATAATGCTGTTTTATTCCCCATTACGCCCTGTACGTCAAAACTTCCGTCACCATGGTCTTTAAGTATGAATGCGGCGCGCATTTCTTTATTATCATTTGCTTTTAAAGCACCTAGCTTTGCGCCTAGCGTGTAACCTTTTTGTTTCGCAAGCTCTTTGTTTTTTTCAGTTGCGGTTTCATTGTCAGCCTTTTGTTTGTTTACATAGTTAACATAATCATCACGCTCTTTTAGAAGTCTCTCAGCAATTTTGCGCGCTTCTTCGTCATTCGGTTTTATTCTTGTGTGATCTTGGGACGACAGACCATCACCAAGGGAAGCGTGAATGGTGTAGAAATCACCATGTTCATTAGTGTGCTCATCAACAACTATTGAACCGCGAGATAATGTTTTGCTTAATTTGTTGGACTCATAAGGCGTTGAGCTTGGATCAGTTTTTACTCGCATTATAGTTGGCGTAGCGCCGCGAGCATTCACAGGCTTTTTAGTGTTACCGTTTTTTAGCCAGTCTTTGAATTCGGCAACAGACATGGATTTTATTTCGCCAACTTTCCATCCCTTAGTGTAATTTTTCTTGTAGCCAACTTTTGCGCGTAACAGAGAATCAAACCCAAGCATCACTTTGTGTTCATCAAAGGAGCCGTCTGCATTGATTTGATCAACAATAAAAACTTTTTCACTTTCAGGATTTGGGCCAACGAACACATCGACATTTTCATCGTCTGCACCAATAGTTCGCTTAATGTATCCGTAATGGGAATGCATTTCGGATTCCCACTTCTTGCCGTCCGGAGCCGTACCGGAACGAGTGGAGCCTTTGGAATTTTCAATGGCAATGTCGAGGGCGTGAATTTTTACGTGCGCTTTTTTATAATTGCCAGCTTCTTTTTGTGCAGCGGTAGGTTCTGGTAAATCATTGAGGGGTGATGTTGCAGCTTCTTGCGCTATTTCATCAATTGCGGGGGCTATTGGTTGTCGTAATCCGGCGTCTCGCCCCTCGCTATCGCTTCCTCGTTCGATAAGTGTTGCGCTTTCAATTCGTCCTGACGTTGCAGGCGTTTCGTCGCGGTTGCGCTCAGATGGTGATCCAGGTTGCTCTTGAGCCGGTCCACGTTCACCGGGTGATCTTCCAGAAAGTTCTTGTGTACCATTTCGTAAGTGCTCACTTGAATCTGTTTTGTTTGCTGAAACCCAGCTCATCATAGCAGTGGTTAACTGATTCATGCTTGGGTATTGTTTAGAATATTTATCGTAAGCCGTTTTTACTTTTTCCGGATCAATGCCATGTTGTTGCATAGCATCCGTCATAATTTCTGTGAGTGCGGCTTCGTGTGTGGTTACTTCGCTTAAATGGTCTTCTCGGTTTCGCCATTCCTCGATATGGCGGTTACCTTTATTCGCGAGCATATTTTTAGCGCGATCTTCCCACCTATTTTTTATGGAAACTTCATCTCGGGTGTGCTCATTGGCGCGATCAAGTATTTCTTGAACAATTTTAGATTGATTCGCGCCTAGCCTTTTCCCTTCAAGAGCTTTGGCGATTGCGGTTTTTATCGCCGTCGCGGAACCATAACCCTTTAAATCACTGAGAAATTTTGGAGCAGCTTGTGCAGTTTGTAATTTCACTTCGTCATTAGTCGAGAAATAGCGTTTTGTCCCGCGCATTTCATCGTTTACAGCGTTTAATGCTGCATTTGAATTCGGTGTACCCTGCTCGTTTGCAAAGCCAGTAAAACCGTTCTGGTGCGCTAGTTCTGCAAGATCGTCAGGCGTAAGTTTACCGTTCACACTAAACGCTCTGTTTTGTTTTGTGTCAGCAGGGTCTATTCCATCTTTCGACCAAGCTTCAGTATTCAGTCCACCATTTTTTGCGGCTAGCTCCAGTAACCCATCAGTTTTTTCCAATGCCGCACCGTGCGTATCCAGCGAACCAGCGACATCGCTTAAGTGAGTTCGGTAACGATTTCGCAGCAAGCGAACATCACGCATATTCTCGGGCATTTGGGCGTCGCGGGCGCGATCAATTCCAGCATCAAGATTTGCATTTACATCTTGCGAATAAACTTCTCGCTTTTCAAATGCATTGAGCGGCTGTGGTTCGGGTTCCTTTACAGATTTCGCGGCAAGCATATCGTCAAATATCTTGTTTGCGTGATCAAAATGTGCAGTGTTTATTCTTTCGATTTTTTCGTTGTTGGCCTGCTCATGGTGCAGTGACACGTCAAATAACAGCTGATTTATTTCATCATCAATGCTCGACATTTTTCCAAGAGACGCTTCTACGTCGTCGGGCGTCTCTTCAAGTGTCGTTTTTTTAATGAATCCGTTTTGCTGTCCATACAGAGCGGCAGCATTAGCAAGGCTTGGCTCGTCGTCTAAGTAGCTGGTGCGCTGATAAGCTTCGGATTTTCGTGCGGCTTCTGCTTGTTGATTTGCATATTCAGCTACGCCTGCAAATGCGCCAGGAGCTTGCTGTGAATTCGCGCTTATTGTTTCTTCTGGAGTTATCGTAAGTGGTTGTGCTGCTTCGTCGGGAACAGAAGTTTGCGGCATATCCTCAATTATGGATTGTTCACCATTTATCGGCTGATCGATTTCTGAATTAATAGTTTGATTTTCAACATTCGGAACCATTGCACCTAAAGCGTTAATTCCACCAGCTTGAGCACCGCCAGCAGTTACACCTAACGCAATACTGTTACCAACACCTTGCGATAGTTCGCGATTCCGGTCCGCAAATAATTTTACTCCGGCATTTGTGTTTGCCTGTGCTGAACCCTCTTGCACAGCCTCTTCGCCAACTTCTTTTGCAACGCTGCTAAAAAAATCTCTTACGCCATTGCCGGTAAAAAATTCGGATTCTAACTTCCCTGCGCCCGAAACTTTCGAAGCTAAAAAGGAAATTGGAAGTTGCAGAGCCTGGGCGGTGAAACCAGCGGATCTGGCCAGTGTTGCCTGCGCTTCAACCGGATCAACTCCTTCGCTAATCATTGCTTGATAATCGGGCGAGTGCTCAATAAGTTGAGCAGGCGTCATCTCTAAAACTTCACGCTTGGTTTGAGCGCCGGTAGCTCCAGCATCCAGCACGGCACCGGTGCCCATTGTTGCAGCAACTACAGCAGCTTTTGCCGCTTTTGCCGTGGCCATGGCGCGCGATACCCAAGCAGAAGGCGCCATGAATGCGGCTGAGTCTGCGACCAAATCTGGAATGGCTTGCGGACGTTCTGCTACACGTTTTGCGGTGTCAACAAATCCATCGCCACCAGAAATATATTTTGCATTTTCTTGCGCTTGAGGACTTTTGCTTTCCTGCCATGCTTGTTCATTTCCCGCAAAAAAGTTGCTCGCACTTTCTGTGGCCGCGTCATAAGTTTTGTTCAATTTGCCAGTAAATTCTGGCGCGAGGTATGCAACACTTTGTCCTACTGGATCAATGTTTGAGAGCAAACGCCCGGCAGCATCAACAGTCTGCACAGTTGCAGTGCCAACGCTATTGACTCCTTTAGCTAAACCTTTGGCTATGTCACTCGGCACGTCACTCCATGCGCGATCAGGAACAGCATCAGCCTCATCGAATTTATCAAAGAAATTTGCCTCCTGTTTAGGTTCATCAAATTGGTCGAAATAATTTGCCGTGACAGGGGTTTCTTGGGGCGCAGAAATGCCCGCCGGTTCGCCGTCGAACTGGTCGAAGAAATTAGACATTAATAGAACGCCTTTATTGTGGGAGGTAGCCGAATTTTGCTTGGAATTGATCTGCTAATTTGGGGTCAGCTGCTAATGCATCGATTGCGGCTTGGGGTGCTTGCTTTTGAACTGGTGCCGGTTGTGTTGTTGGCTGTGCAGGAGACTGCCCCTTGGGTTTGATCACCTTTCTCATGTTGGCGTTATACCAAGCTTTTGATCTATCCATTGCCTCTTCCATCGCAATGGGGGTATCTGCATCCTGGGTGCCCTTAACCATTTCAACAGCCATTCTTGTGATTTCTTGCGAAGGTGAAGCTCCTCGGTTGATAACAAGATCAACTGCATCCTGATCGTCATAGCCAAGGCTTTTAAAATATTCAATATCCTTCATATTGGCTGTGCTTCCACTGCCGCCACCTGCTGAGCCTCCGCCACCTTTGCCAGTATTGTAATAATTTGCTTGGGCATTTTTCAAAGTAATGTCTGCTGCGACCATGCTTCGCTTACTTTTTTTATCGGCCAACTGCTCTTCCCGAGAAGCCAGCTCATCACCAAGGTGAAATTTTATGAAGGCATCACGCTGCTTGGGGTCTAAAGCCATATTTCTATAACCTTCAAAACCTTCAGCCCTTCCAAGCAAATCATTTATAGAAACTTCTTTGACTTTATCTTTAGGGTCCGCGCTTCTATTCTCGGTTAAAGGCCTACCATTCGGCGAATCATCACCTTCGACATCAAGGCCAAACATCACATAGCCAGGCCTAGTGCCTGCGTGAATGCTTCTAATCTTAACCTTGCGCCCGTCTTTCGCACCCAAAGCAACTTCAGGATTCAAAAAATTTAGCGTTTCCATCATTTCAGGCGTGTTAAACGATTCAATATCACCACCAGAGGATAGCGTTTTGTGGATGGTATCAAGATGCTTTCCAGCTTCGTCGCTGGTTAATCGTCCAACGTCAAGATTTGGATATTTGCTAATAAATTTATGATCAAGATTTGGCGAATCTCTACCATAAAGCATTTGACGGGCAATGGTTTTATTCATATTTTGCTCGTGCTCTTGACTCATTTGGCTAACCCGGATAGCGTCTTCTTCCTGCCTTTGCCGCTCACCATTCATGCGCAAACCATGCAATTCATTTTGCTGACCTTCTTGCCTATCCGCGCGCGCTTCATTTTTTTTATTCTGGTCAACGCCGCTCATGAATTGATAGCCTTCCATTGCGCCGCTCAAAAAATTTGCTGTACTCAATCCGTCATTTCGCATGATTGTTTCTCGTTTAACTTAGTAAATATCCGGCAACCAATCCAACACCGGCACCAATCGCAGTTCCAAGTCCCGGAACAACACTACCCATCTCGGCGCCGATCATTGCACCGCTTACTGCCCCGGTACCCATTGCACTCATTTCGCTAGCTTTCTTAGCCGAATCCAAGCTTTCGTTCGTCTGCTCATTTCTCTGCTCGGATTGTGCCGCTTGAGACAACCCTTGCGTGGCGTCATTTTTAATACTATTTCCTGCTGATAGTAAGCTGTACATTTTGTTCCCCTACTTCTGTTCTGGTCGCAAACCAATTGCCATATTGCCGCTCAACAGCTGCATATCGCGATTATTTGTTTCTGTTCTTGCACCGTTGATAGCAGCCACTTCGGCAGCAGCTCGACTCAATCCGCTTCTTGCTTGCAATGCAGGCATTTCGTCTGGATTGGCACCAGCACTTGCCAAACCAAATCGTTCGCGGTCACGCATCATGGTGCCTTGGCTGACATCAAAAGCCCCTGTGACAGAGCCGCGAGCGCGAGCAATGGCAGCTTCGTTGTCGGCCTGCCCAGTCGCCAATCCAACAACCTGGCTTTCGTATGGCTGAAATCGGGTGACGTAATCATCCCATTGCTCACGAGTAATGCTCGCCATCTGGTCTGATGCGCTTCCAGCTTGCGAAGGGTCACTACTGCTTGGCTTGTCTTTGTCGAACGCTCGGCTATGACCGCCAACCATGGTGTCCATTTGCGCGCGCTGATTAGCTTTAAATGTTTTTTTGCTTGGATTCTTAATAAAATCCATGTTTGTTTTGTGTGTTTTTGAAACTGACGTCTTGAGTGGCGTTAAGAATCCCCAACCCATAAATTACCCCTCATCATCCCACTTGGCGTTATTGGAAATGCTTTCGTAAGCATCTGGTTTTTTCTTGAATGAATAGGCTCCAGCTCCTGCTAGAGAACCAAGCGTGCTGGTTTTCGCAGCATTGTCATTGAAGGCATTGTGGGCATCAGAAATAGCTTTGTTCTGAGAGTTTTGAGCCATATTGGAGAAGCCTTGTTGCGCTTCTGTTGACTTACCCAAACCTATGGCAACAATATTATTCAGCCCAGTTATGTAGTCGCTTTGCTGATCTGTTTGGGCCTTGCCCTGAGTGTCAGCACTGGAGAGTGATTGCGCTTCCCCAACGTCTGCAAGAGCTGCACTAAATTTTCCAGAGTTCGGGTTTATTCCTGCCGTCCGTAAGCCGCCCATAACTTGCTGTTTTGTTTTATCAAACGCCGCTGTGGTAGCACTGCCTGCTGCACCTCGAACACCTGCGTAAGCGTCATCAGTATCTTGCTCGCCAACTTTTTTCATGTATTCTTCTTCGAGCGGAGCATAAACAGCTTTGTAATGTCTCCACTTTTTTCCAGCAACATCAGCCTGCGCAACCTCCTCTTTCGTTTCCTTAACGTGCTCAGCTTTACCCTTGTACGCGAGGCGGTGACCATTTAATCGCTTCGGTAGGGGCTCAAATCGTGACGGCACAAATTCTTCGTCACTAAATTTTAAATGTTCTGTGTTCATAGCGTTTTGCTCCACACCGTTATTGGTATGCCATTCCATTCTGATTGAATATGCGTCCAACCTAATGGTGGAAGCAGCTTAAAAAATCCTTTGCGAATGCTCCAAAATTCGATATAGGTTGAGCCAACATCGCGACCCATTTGCTCAAACGTCGGCAAATAATTGGCCATGCCGTTGCTCATTGCAGAGCCAGCAACCCATACGAATAATGAAACATGCTTGAAGGAAAGGACTGCAAAAGATGTAGATTCAGAAAACAAAAAAGCCCGCTTTTCAAGGCAGGCTTCTTTTATATTTTCGAATAAATCGGGGTCGTTAACGGTGTTGCCAATTTCATTTATTTGCTGTCGAAATTTCACTAGCGCGCCATAATCTTCTAAGATCATTCCACGCCTCGATAGTATCGCAAGTATGGCAAAATATAGGCTTGTTCCTGCAAAAAATCAATCATTAAACACCCCAGTACTCAAGTGAGTTTATTTGATTAATTGTATGGTCACCTACAGTCGCTTTTAATTCTTGCACTCGATCAAATAAAGCGGAAGCCCGAATGCTGCGCTCTTTAATCATTTCATCTAAAAGTGTTTGCAAAACAGTTCCGCTCAACGCATGCCACAGGTTATTAGCATCCTTCCAATACCTAACCCTAACACCCGCTATTTCTTCGACTGAGCCCGGCCTTAAGGGAATATGCTCTAGCGTCGCAATGCAATCTCTAATGCGTTTTTCTGAGAGTAAATCAGCATCCAGCAGGACACCGAAAACCATAACTGGCGAAGCCTCAAGTTCGAGATGCTTTGCTCTAATCATCTCTAATGTCGCGGGAACGTCCAGCGGATCTTCAGAGCCTTCCCATCGACCCACACACTGACCAGAAATTAATTCCCAAACTAACGTTTGAGCAAGAGAGTTTGCGGGGGGAGGATTTACTAAGGGAACCCACGAGTCATCCTCGTCAGAAGGAAAATTACTTGGCAATCCCTCCGGCTGATTTAAAACTAAATCCCATTTTATATACATGCGTTATCGTCCGGCGACTATAGCAAGGTTTAAAGAATTGTTTATGAATGTTGCGGTGCCGCTATCGGGGTAAAATCCGATAGTGCATAAAATATTTCGGCTAATCGCCAATCTTGAGCTTGTGTCATAGAAACTCATGTTATAGGTGCTGAGAGTAGATGTTGAAACTGAACTGCCACACGTCATGTTGAGCGGTTTATAGAGTCTGCTAGTTGCTGCTAAACGCAAAATCGATGCCCCGCTCAATGCTCCTCCAACATTTCCGATCCTATACGCGGAAGTAAGATATACGGTTTTTGATGCATAAGCCTGCCCTCCTCCTGCTGATCCTCCAGCCGTCTCCGTGTGGGACACAATCCCCTCAACAAAATTTGAGGTATTGTAATAAATCCGAATTAGGTCTCCAGCAGTAATGGCTAGCCAGTCAGACGGTACCGATGCATTTACTGCTGTTCTGGAATACTGCAAGATCGCGCCGTTTAGGGTGGAATTATTGCTGCTGATAGTTGCAATTGTAGGTCCGCCAGGTCCAGGCTCGAAAAATTCCGCTTTAACGTAGCCACCAACAGTCCCGCTTTTAGTCGCAACCCCGTTTACCCAAACCGAAAGTCCTTGCGCCCTTGTTCTCGACGGAACAACGACCGTTCCTATGGCAACTTGTATTTTGGCCCCAAAATCTATGCCTGATGTTGTAGAAAACGGATATACCGCTGAGACATCGCCAAGAATTGTGTCAACAGTAAGAGTGCCAACGTGAAGGTCGTTGATTGCAGCGGTAGCAATTTTAGCCGCGGTAACTGCTAAGTTTCCGATTTGAGAATTCGTGACGGTAAGATTCTTTATCAAAGCGCCGTCCATGACAACTCTTCCGCCATCCACTATCAATGCAAAAGAAGCCTTGCCCGGAGAGCCGATAAAGAAGCGATCTACACTAATCCCAAATTGCGAAGTGGCACCATCATTGTAAAGGCCAAAGCCGGACACTAACCCATTCACGTCCGTTTTCACCATGTATTGGGCAGATATGCCGTTTATCGATGTTTGGTGGACATTGATTGTAGACGTGTGACCGTTAACGGTTGTGGTGACACTTGTAATTGCGCTGGCTTGCGAAGAATTCACCCCTTCGACTGAAGTCACCCGACTGTCTAGAGCTGAGACGGCGCTACTTGAGGCTTTATCAGCGACCGAAGTATTGAGCGAACTGATTTGTGAAGCATGGCTAGAGATAGTTCCTTCCGCAGATGTCACGCGGGAGTCAATACCGCTCACAGTGCTACTGGATGCCTTGCCAGCCACAGAGGTATTTAGCGAACTGATCTGGGATGACTGAGTAGTTATGCTGTTTTCAGTTGTTGTGACGCGCGAGTCGAGCGCGGTAAGAGCGCTGCTATCAGCCTTGCTTGCAACACTTGAATTGAGAGAGGTGATTTGGGACGACTGAGCGGATATAGAATTTTCAGCACTCGTTACGCGGGTATCCAGGGCTGTAACTGCACTAGCAGCCGCTTTGCTTGCAACTGAAGTATTG
>JANPKH010000126.1:0-20151 GCA_031425935.1 Gammaproteobacteria bacterium
CCAATTTACATTTGATTAGCCGCTATAGCGGTACTGATGAAGATTCAGCCCCACTGCATAAATTAGGCACAGAGCTGTGGCAAAAAGCTAAACGTAAAGCGGCGGAACAAATTCGCGATACTGCAGCAGAACTCTTAGAAGTGTATGCTCGCCGCGCTGCGCGCAAAGGCTTTGCATTTGCGGACCCTAAAGAAGCTTATTTGAATTTTGCCAGCAGCTTTCCGTTTGAAGAAACACCAGATCAACAACGCGCAATTGAAGCAGTCATTGCTGATATGCTTTCACCAAAACCTATGGACCGGTTAATTTGTGGTGATGTAGGTTTTGGTAAAACTGAAGTAGCCATGCGCGCCGCATTTATAGCAAGTCACGGCGGAAAACAAGTGGTTATTTTGGCGCCCACCACGTTATTAGCTCAGCAACATTTCGAATCTTTAAAAGATCGTTTTGCTAATTGGCCTATCACCATTGATGTGCTATCGCGGTTTAGAACAAATAAAGAAACTGAAGAAGTACAACAACGCTTAGCCGAAGGTAAAGTCGACATTGTGGTGGGCACCCATAAATTATTATCGCCAGATATTAAATATAAAAATCTTGGTTTGCTCATCATTGATGAAGAACATCGCTTTGGCGTGCGCCAAAAAGAGCAACTAAAATCACTGCGCGCAGAAATAGATATTTTAACACTTACCGCTACTCCCATCCCACGTACATTAAATATGTCCATGGCGGGCATTCGCGATTTATCGATTATTGCAACCCCACCGGCGAAACGTTTATCCGTAAAAACATTTGTGCGGCAACACGACGAAACGATTATCAAGGAGGCTGTACTGCGTGAAATTTTGCGTGGGGGTCAAGTGTATTTTTTACATAACGAAGTTAGCACTATAGAAAAAACTGCGCGCGAATTACAAGAGTTAGTGCCTGAAGCACGCATTGTTATTGGGCACGGTCAAATGCCTGAGCGTGACCTTGAACGCGTGATGTCAGATTTTTATCACAAGCGTTTTAATGTCATGGTGTGCACCACCATTATTGAAACGGGCATCGATATCCCGAGCGCTAACACTATTGTTATTCACCGCGCTGATAAATTTGGTTTGGCGCAATTACATCAATTGCGTGGCCGTGTAGGCCGCTCACATCATCAAGCCTACGCTTATTTGATGACACCCGACAAACGCTCAATGACGGCAGATGCTATAAAACGCCTTGAAGCAATTGTTAGTGCAGAAGAATTAGGTTCTGGTTTCACCCTCGCCACCTACGACATGGAAATTCGCGGCACTGGTGAATTACTCGGCGACGAACAAAGTGGTCAAATTCAAACAATTGGCTTCTCGCTCTACATGGAAATGCTCGACCGTGCCATAAAAGCCATAAGACAAGGGAAAATACCTAACCCCAATAAAGACTTTGAAGGTATGGTGGATGTAAACTTACGCGTTCCAGCATTAATTCCTGCAGATTATTTGCCGGATGTACACCTGCGCTTAGTGATGTACAAGCGTATCGCCAATGCTGAAACTGAAGATACCTTGCGTGAACTGCAGGTAGAAATGATTGACCGTTTTGGATTATTGCCAGAGCAAATCAAAAATTTAATTCGCGTTACGCAAATCAAGCTTAAAGCCCAAGCTATCGGGATTATAAAACTCGAAGCAAACGCGCGTAACGGACGCATAGAATTCGCAAGTGAAACTCGTGTAGAGCCACTAACCATTGTAAAGCTTGTGCAAACAGCGCCGCATATTTATAAGCTAGAAGGGGCCAACCAATTAAAATTTACGCTGGCAATGGAAACCACTGATCAACGGCTACAACAAGTTGCAGATTTGCTCACTAAATTAATGCACTAGGAAATTGTTATGAATAAAATTGAGCTATCAATATTAAAAAAATCATTTGCGATAATTCTGTTCCTCATGTGCTGGATGTCACAACATGCATTTGCACAAGATAATCACGAACGTTGGTACCAAGTTGAAATGATTGTTTTTGCACGCGGTGAATCTAACCATCGAGAAGCATGGCCGAAAAACATAAAACTTACTTACCCTGAAAATCTTATTTTTTTAAAACCAATGGGCAGTAATAATGCGGAAGGCTTTAATGTGCTTCCAACTAGCGAGCGAAAATTAAATTCCCAGGCAGCTACTATTGCAAAAAGTGGCAGCTACACTTTATTATTTCATCAAGCATGGGGACAAATGATTCACGCAAAAAATACACATATTTTTATTAGCGGCGGGAAGAAATTTAATGGCCATCAGGAGTTAGAAGGCAACATCAGTCTTAGCGTGGGCCAATATATAAAGTTTCAAACCAATTTATGGTTAACACAATTTGCACCCATTGTCCCGGATTCTGCACCAACGGCGTCATCTACAGAAACAACGTTAGCATCCAACTTAACTACACAAGAAAATTGGCCTGAATTGCCTGCTGTACCAAACTTCGATGCCACTAGTAACGAACAACCTTTAGACTTCGTCACAAAAAGAATCGTAAAAATCTCCCAGCAACGCAGCATGCGCAGTATTGAAGTACACTATATTGATCATCCACTGTTAGGTATTATTATTAAAATTTCGCCCTATAGCGCAACTCAGCCAACCATCAATGAATAATTACTTTCGGTGATTGTAAAATTTATTCATTAAAAAACATTTTTTTATTTGAAATTTAGGTGCTTCCAATGAAAATTAGCCCATACGCTGGAAAGTTACTACCACACGAAATGTTGGTGGACGTTACAAAATTAACTGACGCCTACTACAACTTCAAGCCTGACACTTCAATACCAGAACAACGGGTTAGCTTTGGCACTTCTGGTCACCGCGGTACAGCATTTAACACCAGCTTTAATGAAAACCATGTACTGGCAATCAGTCAGGCTGTTTGTGATTACCGCGCTAAAGTGGGCATTACAGGCCCATTATTTATAGGTATAGACACTCACGCTCTTTCTGAGCCCGCACAAATTAGCGCGGTAGAAGTATTTGCTGGGAATGGGGTTGATATCATGCTCGCGGTTGGCGGTGAATTTACGCCAACGCCAGTAATTTCGCACGCGATTCTTACTTATAATCGCGACCGAACAACTGGCCTTGCTGATGGTGTTGTTATTACTCCTTCGCACAATCCACCTGATAATGGTGGTTACAAATACAACCCCACTAACGGTGGTCCGGCAGAGTCAGATATTACTAATTGGATTCAAGCACGCGCCAATGCATTGCTTGAAAATAAACTGCGCGACGTTAAACGCATGGATTATCGCGCTGCATTACACGCAGCGACAACACATCAACATGATTACGTAAATAATTATGTAAAAGATTTAATTAATGTTATCAATATTAATGCTATTCGCAATGCCAATGTACATATGGGAGTTGACCCACTCGGCGGCGCCGGCATGCGTTATTGGAGCGCGATTGCTGAACATTACAAACTTAACTTACATTTAATTAATCATAAAATTGATCCTACATTTGCATTTATGACAGCCGATTGGGACGGCAAAATTCGCATGGATCCATCATCATCTTATGCGATGCAATCCATCATTGCCGGACGCAACAATTACCAAGTTTCGTTCGCCTGCGATGCGGACCACGACCGCCACGGCATAGTGACGCCCAGTGTAGGTTTGTTGCCTCCAAACCATTATCTTGCAGTGGCCATTGATTATTTATTTCAAAATCGCCCGTTATGGAATGCGCAAACAGCCATTGGTAAAACCGTGGTTAGCAGCGCCATGATTGATCGCGTGAGTGAAAAACTAGACCGTCGCTTATACGAAGTTCCCGTTGGTTTTAAATGGTTTGCACCAGGGCTATACGATGGCTCACTGGGTTTTGGTGGCGAAGAAAGTGCTGGCGCTTCCTTCTTACGTTTAGATGGCAGCGTATGGTCTACCGATAAAGATGGAATAGTACCCGCGCTACTTTCCGGTGAAATTATCGCACGCACTGGCAGCGATCCTGGCGAACATTATAAAGAACTGGTTAATCAGTTTGGCCAGCCTAGTGAAAGCCGCGTAGAAGCTTCCGCCAATAGTGCGCAGAAAAAAGCTTTATCAACATTGTCCTCCGAACAAATTATGTCTACTGAATTAGCAGGCGAAAGCATTGTAAAAATTCTTACTCATGCTCCTGGTAATGGGGCTGCAATTGGTGGGATTAAGGTAATAACTAAAAACGGATGGTTTGCTGCAAGGCCTTCCGGCACAGAAGAGATTTACAAAATTTATGCTGAAAGCTTTCGCGGCAAAGAGCATTTGCAACTGCTTATTGCTGAAGCACAAACTATTGTTGATAAAGCAATTTCATAATTACTAACGGGACAGAAATAAAGAATACTGTTTGATTCGAAACCTTAGGACGCCTAAATGGATTTAGGTGGTAGAGCCATGCAGGAGCAATTGCCGAGGCTTGGATGCCGACTAGAGCCTACACGGACGTATTTACAGCGTGTTTTGAATTGAACAGTATTCTTTATACGTTTCTCATTAGTATCAACATTCTTAGCCGTCATCCCTGCGCTTCGGAGATGACGGATAAGATCCACCTCATCGAACGAACGCCAATACTTTTGTTTATTATTTAAGAATCAATTAGCCGATAGCAAATTATTAAATCCTTCCACACTAAAGCCATTCATTCTTTTTTTACCCACCAAAATAACCGGCACTCCTTTCGCGCCCATTGCGTCATAGGCTCGTTTAGCATTTTTATCTCTTTCGATATCATAATCGACAAAATTAATATTTTTTTCTATAAAGTATTTACGTGCCTTTTTACAGTAGCCACACCAACTGGTTGAATACATAATTACTTTTTTTGCGATAGGTGCCGCATTGTTGTCGGCACTCTTGTCGAGATTGTCCGATTCAACGCTTTCATAACTAACATTTGTATAGGTATTTATCTCTACCTTAACAGCTTTTGCAGCAGCATTTTTGTTAGGGTTATCACCGAAATGCACTTTGCCATCTGCGTCAGTCCATTTATATATTTCGGCTGAAGCAGAATAAGCTAGTAGAAACAAAAAGATAATGAAATTCTTCATTATAAGGACTAGCGCTTGTGATTTACATTTAACGCTGCAATTCATATTTCCGCATTTTTTCTACTAAAGTTGTGCGACGAATACATAATTTATCCGCCGCGCGAGCCACCACACCGCCACAATCATTTAGCGCTTGCTGAATCAAACTCATTTCCAAAGTAGTAATGTATTCACGCAGATCTATGCCTTGATCCGGCAACAAGGGATTGTCATTAATATTCACGTAACCTGTATTAGCGGCTGCCGTTACTTGTTTTGCTGCAGGTGCAAAATCTTCATCGCTAACGTCGATATGACGATATTTAGGCGGCAAATCTTGCACACCTATAACACCATAAGGATGCAAAATGGCCATGCGTTCAATGAGATTAGCAAGCTCACGCACATTCCCACTCCATTCATGCTGACAGAGCGACATAATGGCAGCAGAATTAAAACGAATGGAACCGCGCTGCTCACTTTCCATGCGCTCAACTAGCTGATTAATTAATAGAGGAATATCTTCTGAGCGATCTTTCAGTGATGGTAATTCGATAGGGAAAACATTTAACCTGTAATATAAATCTTCACGAAATGTGGCATTACTAATCATAGATTCAAGATTGCGATGGGTAGCCGCGATTATACGAACATCGACATTTTGTGTTTTATTACTGCCCACACGTTCAAAACAGCGCTCTTGTAAAACTCGTAAAATTTTGACTTGCATACTGAGCGGCATATCACCAATTTCATCTAAAAATAAAGTGCCGCCCTCTGCCAATTCGAAACGCCCGGCACGCGAATTAATAGCACCTGTAAACGCACCTTTCTCATGACCGAATAATTCACTTTCTAATAATTCTGCGGGAATTGCACCGCAATTGACGGGTACAAATGGCTTATCGCGGCGCGGTGAATTGTAATGTAAGTTGCGAGCCACAACTTCCTTGCCCGTACCCGACTCCCCCGTAATAAGTACTGAAACATCTTTGTCAGCGACTTGCGACATACTTTCACGTACATTTTGAATTTCGCGGCTAGTACCTACTAAGCTGCGAAATAAATGCACAGGCCGGCGCTGCGGTTGCCGCTTACTACTGGCTTGCGCTTCGTGATATAGCTGCGCTCTATGCAGCGTGTCGGCTAATTTATTGTAACTGGGAGGCACTGCGAGTGTGGCGATGATCATGTGGCGCAAAAAATCGTCCAAACCCAAATTTTGAAATAAATTAATATCTGAATTATGAGAAGATAAGTTATCGTTAATCAAGACAACAGCGATTTCATCATTCCATTCACGAATATTTTTTAGCAGCTGTTCCAGGCTGTATTGGCACGACGTAAAGTCACCAACAAATATTGCAACATAATCTTCGCCCCGTTGCTCATCCAAAATGAGCTGTTGCCATTCACAAGCGGCAGTAGCTATTGTCGATTCATTTAAAAAATCCAGTAACACTTTTAAATCGTGTCGGCGAGAGGCATTGTCGTCAATGATTAACACTTTATTATTGCGCCACATGCTTTATTAACCTTTATAGTTTTGCAGATTTACTACTATCAGCGAAATTTTCGGGACAAAATTGCCTGAGCCATGACTGTTTACGCTTAGGTTTAGACGAGGATGTAATGCGTGTCAAATTTATGACATGAAATAAAAGAAAGAGCGCAAAAATAGCTAGCGACATGAAGAATTTTTTATCAAAAATTTGGGATGGGATAGAAACAGGATGGAGCAGAATAGGATAATAGAACGCCTGCATTGCAGACGTTTTCGAGAGAATCAAGCTTGCGGTTCTATGCCGTCCCAGCCTGATTTTAATGTTTTCATAAGGCCTATAACCTCGACTACCATTTCAAGCTTATTATGCATTGAAGCTTCTAGTAACCGCCGCCCCATATAATCATAAAGATTGTCGAGATTCTCGGGTAAATTAGTATCTTGTACGCTCATATCTAAAGAACTGCGTAAGCCAGAAATTATCCCCATGGTTTTGCCAATGAGAATACCTTTTGTAGCGGTGTCTCCGCGCTCCATAGCAGTTTTAGCTGCCACTAAGCGATCTAATGCACCTTCCATTAACAATTGAATTAATCGATGCGGTGACGCATTATTAATTTGTGTTTCCAATCCAAGTTGGCGATATTGTTTGAGGGCTTCTTGTGAATTGTAATTAGATTTAGACAATATGGGACGCTCCTATGCTGGCATGCTATTCGTTAAACAACCGTAGTTTTAGTTATGTAACTAAGCCTAGCACTAAATTAGCGACCCATAGCAGCAACTTTGTGGTTACATTCTATTAGCAGACCAGCGTAAACTTCTTTAAGCTCACTCAGCGCTAAAATCAAAGCATTGCTATCATCTTTGCTAGCAGCAATCACGTTATCAACCAGTACAACGCAAGCCCGATCCAAGCGACTAACCATTAGCCAATCTTCTCTCTCCAATGCCAAGCTTAAATCACGCCGCAAATTGCGCACCTGTAATACGCCAGCCATGCCGCTGTAGTCCGCCGCAACCAAGTGAAGCGCCACTTTAGTTCACCTCTTCTGCTATGCCATCCCATGCCATTTTAATTTCTCCTAACAAGCGGCCACACTCATCAAGAATAACGGGATCATTCTCATAGTTTGCTTGTGATAGCCGCCGAATAATATAGTCGTACAAACTATCTAAGTTTAGCGCTAAATCACCGCCCGCTTTATCATCAAGGCTACCTTGTAAGCCAGCGACGATATTCACAGCTTTGCCAATTAATTCGCCTTTACGTGCAATTTGATGCTGCAACATAGCGCCTTTAGCCTGCGCAATACGCTCCAAAGCGCCTTCAAATAACATTTGGATTAAACGGTGGGGGGATGCATCCGTGATACTAGATTGAACTTTAACGGAGGAATAATGCTGTGCCGCCTGATAAGGATTCATATATGATTACTCGCAACGTTAGCCATTAAGGCGGCATCTTAAATACCGCTTTTCAAAAGAGTTAACGGCATGGCATCAAAATGCTTTAACATTAAATCAGACTATTTATTGCTTCTTAATCACCAAGGAGTTTCCATGAAAAAAGTTATCCATTCCTACTTAGCCACCCTTCCGTTTACGGTTTTTCTACTTGCTGGAATGGCAAGTGCTGAGTCGCTACGCTGCAAGGGGGACATTGTAGATATTGGCGATACAAAAGCAGAGGTCATTGGAAAATGCGGCAACCCTGAAGTGGCCGATTCCTATTGCGAAAAAACGGCACAAAAAATTAGACAACCAGATGGCTCTATAACACTTGTAGAAGTTTGTGAAAATGTGGACATATGGACTTACAACCCTGGCAAGGGGCAATTTTTAACTAATTTATATTTTGCGGAAGGTAAATTACGGGAAATGCGCTACGGCGATAGAATTAAATAAACCAATATAATAAAGGCTGCAAGTTGCAGCCTTTATTATATAATTATTTTTATAGAAGCTTATTAAACACCTTGCATCGCTTGACCATCTTTTAATACGAAATTAAAACGATTATCTAATATTTCCTGCCAACGTGGCTGAGAAAAAAGCTGAACACAATCTTCCAATGCAAAAGCTTGATACCCCTGCTGTACTAGTAAATGCGCAGCAGCACGACTGCGTCTTCCAGTATTACAATAAAATATATAGGTTCGCGTTTTATCAAGCATCCGCGACTTAATGCTTAGCAAATTTAGCGGCATATTAGCGGCACCTTTAATATGTAGTTCGCTATACTCTTCTTCACTACGCACATCGATTGCAACCGCACCTTCATTGATATTTTTTTCAAAATTTTCAAGAGTTATTGCAGGAACTTGTGGCTCTTTTAGCAAACGATAAAAATCATGCTTATCCAAACGCATCAATACACCATCAGTATTCATTATTACTGAAGCATTACGAACAGCCTCATTTACCAGTGCATCTTCACCAAAACAGCGCCCAACACCAATGTTGGCAAGACGTTGACGCCCAGCATCATTATGGCGCCACACCTCAGCCTCACCCTCTTTAATAAAATAACATTGATCGCCAAGCTCGCCTTGACGAATAATTACATCGCCGACATAAACAACTTGGGGTGTTAAACGCGCAAAAATTTGCTCTACATTAATGGGCGGGACTTTAAAAAATAGATTAGATCTAAGCACAGCCGTCATCCAATCAATATCTTCGTCCAAATCACGCTGACGAGAAATATTTAGCTGTAAATAATCAGCCACTTGACTCCATGCAAGTAACTTATCCAAACGCTCACTATCCAAACGTAAAACACTGCAATCAGATTCGGCTATCGCGGTCACCTGGCGCGGTTGACTATGCGCAATAGGTAACAATGTGGAGCGCCCTTTAATTAAAGTCTTTACGTCGTTTTCATTAGTTAAAATGACATCGCCATGTAGAAGATAAACATGCTTGCCATCGTAATTTCCACGCACAAATATTGTTTGTCCTGCACAAACTACTTCAGCTTCTACACCGTCTACCAATGCCCGCAAATGGCTTTCACTCATATCTTTTAGCGGCACCAAGGTATGCGTGAGTGACAAGTCAAACTCAACGCGAGAAGGCGTAATATTTTGTTGCGCACGCATAGACTATTCCTTCGTTTTACTACGATCATAATACATTGTTAACGACTCCACCCTATTTTTAAACTTTATGAATTTAGCCCAACCTATCTTTCACGCCGCCCTTGTAATCCACCAGAATGAATTAAAATTACACGGCTTCCACGCGGCCAATAATTTAACGCTAATAATTGTGCCACACCCCAACACATTTTCAGCGTATAAACAGGATCAAGGAGCAACATCGTTTCTCGCTCAAACGTGTGATGAAACTCCTGCACCGTACCGGGCAATTTTTTACCGTAGCCACCTGCATGGTAACCACTTATTAAACGCCAATTGTTACTTATCAATGCAACATTTTGTTGATGTTTAACTATTTGTTGGCCCAAATTGCCAACACCTTTCAAAACAGAAAAACCGATTACTTTTGGTGCCTCTACTGTATTTCCACCAGCCACTTCAGCAGTGGCAATACCTGCAGCAACACCAGCAATAGTATTTCCTGTACCACAAGCAACACAGATCGCATTGTAGTCAGCTTTGCGTTGTCGCTCTATAGCCCACCCAATAACTTTAGCGCCACGCAACCCTTCGCTATTAGCACCACCCTCAGGAATATTATAAAAATCTCCATAAATTTTTACTAAATCTTCATACCCTGATTTTATATACTCTAAGTTTTCATACTCTAAGTTTTCATACTCTGAGTTTTCATACTGCGGCCGCATTCCCGGCGCTGGCTGCTGAGTATATTGGCGATAGTCCGTACGCGAAATAAAATGCAATTGCATTCCCCATTGCTCAGCATCTCGTAACATTGGGCTTAAATACTTAGGACGCTCGCCACGAATAACTCCAATAGTCTTAAAACCAAAATCTCGCCCCGCAGCGGCCAGTGCATAAAGATGGTTTGAATAAGCGCCGCCAAAACTCAGTACTTTTTGATAGCCACTCTTTTTCGCCTGCTGCAAATTGTAAAATAATTTGTAAAATTTATTGCCGCTTAAACTGCTATCCACTAAATCATCACGACGCACAATAACCTCAACACCTTTGCGCTTCGCTAAATCCCATTGCAGAATTTGCATAGGCACATTTACAGCTCGCTGTAAAAACTCATCTTCAGACATCAAATCCATCATTTTACTTCTATTTTCGGTAACACTAGCGATTTTCAGCAACCATTTTATAAGGCATAGCTTGATGATGCTCACAACGATCGCTTTCGCCTTCATGGAACTCCAATGGTGCACCAATGCGCACTAAGGATTTTCCACAACTGGTCCCATGCCCATCAGAACCATTACATATTGGATTTTGATAATGCGCAAACCACTGTGAATACAACAACTCACCTACTCCGGATTTTTTCGCAACAAATGCCACCGGGTTTTCTAAATAAAAACTTAGATCATCCAGTGCAATAATAAACTGACCAACACCAGGATGATAAACTACAAAATTAACACCCGCTTTATTTATACGAGTTAATAATTGTTCGCCGCTATTGTTAAGCAACGCGTGAGACTCGAGCTTTAATTTAGTTATTTCTTCTTTAAGATTAGATTCATTCTGATGGCGATAAAATAACTCTACTTCACGCATATCAAGCATTTCCTTTAGCTCAGCCGTTGCCGCCTGTATTTTTAACTCTACCTCAATAGCAAAATTTTCTTGCATGGCTTGAATCTGGCTGTTTTCATCCAACTGAGCCGTTTTTAATTTATGGGTATAATATTCGCGAACGCCTTCTGCTTTACTGGCTTGAATATCTAAATTTTCTTTAAGCTTTTGATTATTCGAATTTAACTCAGAATTTTGCGCCTCAAGTTTTTGTAAGCGCTCTTGATAAACTTGCAGACGTTGCTGATGCTCATGTTGCAGCTTGGTGATAGTTTCTTGCTGTCTAGATTGCAATGTTGCAATACGAAGCCGTTGCTCTTTAAGGGAACCAGCCAAACGATCACGCAATTCTTGCGAATAATGCTCATGCAATTTTTTCTTAATGGCTTGCTGAACGATGGCATCAGGAGCTGCACCATTCGGTAGTGATTTTTCCACCACTGGCGTTTTAAACGCTAAGCCTAGTCGGTTAGTCTGAATTGATTTTTTCAGCAAAATAAAACTATTTTTACTGGGCTCCATTTGCGGATCCCACAATTTATTTTGCTGCATTTCAATAGCACATTGGCTAAAACACGCTAACCGAATCGGTCCGGCACCTAAATCAGGACCTCTGCCTGACACTTCCGCTAAATACTGCAATGGAATGTTCCAGCGACGATCAACCATTCCCTTTTGATCAAAATCGAGCAAAAAAAATACAGCTGAAGTGACGCATAAATTAGCATTAATGCCTAAATATACCGCTTTAGCTACGGAATCCTTAAAATCAGGAACAGGAACGAAACCGTCTAAAATGGCTTCAAATTCGGGGTACAACATTTCACGGACAATTTTTTCTCCGGAAATTAAAACTACGGCTTCAACAATTTCTGTAGGTTCTAAAGGCATGCAGAATGATCCAAAAGCATCGACTACTAACGCAACTAGCATTTAGTGATATTAGCTGAGTATAGGCCAGATGTTTTTACGGCTGTTTAATGACAGCCAAAAAAATCAATTTTTCGCTAAATTTGCGGCTTACTCGACTAAATACTAGTAAAGAATCAATATGTTGACGTCACTTGTTGACGTTTTACGGAAGCAACGAAAGTGAGAGGGATAACCCCGATAGCAGAGTATGAGCAGATAAAATGAAATAAGCACAACCAGCAGTTAACTAACGAATACTCAAAATTCTGAATAATCTTCAGTAAATTCGTCGTCTAAATCTTCAATTACGTCATCCAGTAAATCTTCGATATAATCTTGCATGTTGAGTATCCTAGCTATATTGGAATATTAAGTATGAGGGGAGGTCCCTTCCCAGAACGAATCCTTATAGGGACATTAGCAATAGATAATGACAGCCACATGAACAAAATATAAATATTTAGGTTTAATAAAAGTATTTAAAAAGACCGAAATACTCGAATACTTTTAAGATACTTTAACTCCATAAACGCATATGGATAAAGTAATAGACATAAAAAAACCCCTATTAGGATTCTAAAAGGGGTTTTTTAGGAATTAATGGCGGACCGGACGGGGCTCGAACCCGCGACCTCCGGCGTGACAGGCCGGCATTCTAACCGGCTGAACTACCGGTCCGCAAAACATCTCTGACATACAATAATATAAAAACAATGTAAAAAATTACGATAGTTAAATATATTAAAGTGGTGGGCGGTACAAGACTCGAACTTGTGACCCATGCCTTGTAAGGGCATTGCTCTACCAACTGAGCTAACCGCCCTTGTCGAGAGGTGCGCATTCTACCTAATTTTTAAGGCGTGTCAAATCTTTCTCATAGCAAACTCTAATACCTCTGAAACCAGTAATAGTACTAATTTATAACGGTATTGTTTTATCATTAGGCTTTTGAAGACACCTTAGCAGTGCGACAATAGCTATTATTTAATAATTCGCAAATATCCTATGAAAAACCCTAGCCCATTAGCAGCATTAACTCTCAAAGCCATTTTGTGGCCAGTGAGCTATTTGTGGGCGGATAGCTGTTACGCCGCTAACACCGCGATAGATGTACAGCATGCGCTGATTATTGTTATTCCTTGTTTATTAATATTACAAACAATTATTATTATTAGCCTGCAACGCAGCCGTATAAAAAATAAAGGCGCTAGAAGCTCTCTCCAAGTACATCAAAAAGATCTTGAACAAAAAATTCACGAGCGTACCCAAAATTTACATCAAAAAAATATTGAATTAGAAACAGCAATTGAAAATTATAAAACCATTGCGCTGCAATTACAGGACACAAAACGTCATTTACAAACCATGATTAACTCTGTACCCGATATATTGATCGGTATTTCTGCAGATGAAAAAGTGACTTATTGGAATACTGCTGCATTTGATAAAACGGGGCTTTCCTTCGATAAAGCATTGGGCACTAATATACTTGATGCCCTGCCTCAGTTACCCATAACTCCAGAACAGCTTTCTTATATTATAAAAAGTGAAAAGCCTTTTATTAACCAACGTATTCAGGCTTCCGAAAACAACGAAAATAAATTTTACGACTTACGCATTTACCCCCTATTAAGCAACCAAAAGCCAGGCGCAGTTATACAATTAAAAAATGTTACTTCCCAGGTTAATATTGAACAAATGTTGATACAAAATGAAAAAATGTCATCATTAGGTGAGTTGGCCGCAGGCATTGCTCACGAAATCAATAATCCGCTTGGAATTATTTTACACAACGTACAGAATATTATTCGCCGCACTTCAAACACTCTATCCAGTAATATCAAAGCGGCAGAAAAATTTAAGGTAAATTTTAATAGTATTCGCGATTACTTAAAGGATCGCGAAGTGGACCAATTTCTAGATAGCATTAAAGAGGCAGGTGAAAGGGCAGCCTCAATTGTGCACAACATGCTGGAATTTTCACGTATTACACACAATGAAAAGAATTGGATTGATTTCAGAGAACTAGTAGATAAATCTGTTGAATTAAATTTAAAGTCTAACTTTGATGACAGAAATAAAGTTAAAGACATTAAAGTAACCACAAAATTCAGCCAAGACTTTCCTTTGCTTTATGCCTCTGCACCTGAACTGCAGCAAGTATTAATGAACTTATTACGAAATGCTTACCAAGCGTTAATATCTGATAATAATCAAAAGCCGGAGGGACCGCAGGTAAATATTACTGCCTCTTTAAATATACGCAAGCATGAAGTTGTTATTGAAATTTCAGACAACGGTCCGGGCATTAAAGACTCAATTAAAGACCATATTTTTGAGCCATTTTTTACCACTAAAGAAGTCGGCAAAGGAACGGGGCTTGGATTATCGGTCTCTTATTTTATTATTACAGAACATCATCAGGGGAGCATTAGTGTCTCTTCTCAACTTGATAAAGGCACAACCTTTAAAATATGCTTACCTATTTTGGTTGAGCAACAATACTCATTCGATATTTAGCCCTCATTTGAACAGCAAGTAATATGACGCCATTGCAATACACTCCCGCAGAATACCAAACCCAACTAACTGAAAAAATTGCGATCTTCAAACAAGATTTTGTAGATTTCAATTTACCAGAAGCTGAAATATTCTCATCCACCGAAAAACATTTCCGTATGCGCGCCGAATTTCGTATTTGGCATAAAGGTCCAGTTTCAACTTACTGCATGTTTGGCGATGATGAATTTAAACGCCCTTACGACATTACAGAATTGCCAATCGGTTCAGCACTAATGAACCACCTCATGACTGAATTGATAAGAGAAATAAATGCAGACGAAATATTGCGCACAAAACTCTATCAAATGGACTTTTTAACCACATTAAGTGGCGAAGCTTTAGTCTCACTAATTTATCACCGCAAGCTGGATGAAGAATGGCAGCAAGCTGCACGCGTAGTTCAGGAAAAACTCAATATTTTTCTGATTGGCCGCAGCAAAGGTCAAAAAATCGTGGTGAAACAAGACCATGTTATTGAGCAACTCATGGTTGGCAATAAAAAGTTTCGCTACCAACAAATAGAATCCGGTTTTACTCAACCCAATGCTGGGGTATGCGAAAAAATGCTGACTTGGGCAGTCGACAAGAGTAAAAACTGGGGCGGGGATTTAATTGAACTTTATTGTGGCAATGGCAATTTTACCATCCCTCTTTCACAAAACTTCAATAAAGTATTGGCAACAGAATTATCGAAGCCATCAGTAAAGTCTGCTTTATTTAACCTGGAATTAAACCACGCTAGCAATGTGACAATAGCGAGATTATCAAGCGAGGATTTTTCACAAGCTATAGATAAAGTTAGAAGTTTTAGACGCTTGGAAAATATGGATTTAGACAATTACAATTTTAGCAGCATATTTGTAGATCCACCGCGTTCGGGGATGGACGTGCACACTACATCCATCACCCAGCGTTACGACAATATCATGTATATTTCTTGCAACCCCATGACGCTGAAAGAAAACTTAAAAACAATGATTACTACACACGACATTACCAACGTAGCGGTGTTCGATCAGTTTCCTTATACGCATCATTTAGAAGTAGGCATGACATTAAGAAAAAAATACTAAAAATCCATCATCCTCGGTACACGAGGATGATAATTGTCTGATTCTAATCTGATCTTTCTGTTGATTCAGCATCATCAATGACTTCAATATTTTCGTCGATAATATCCAGCAATAACGAATTCGAATCATCTGCATCTTCAACCAAATCCTGACCAATGCGTTTTTTGGTTTTTGCTCCCAATAAACGCAAATTATTAACTCGTCTAATTAAATTTCCTGACCCATCACTTAAACGATCGCGAGTTTTTTTGTATGCATCTTGAGCTTTATTAAGTTGAAGCCCTAGAATATCAAGTGATTCTAAAAATCCAACAAATTTATCGTGTAAATCACCAGCCTGCTTTGCAATAAGTTCTGCATTTTTATTTTGCTTTTCATAACGCCAGATATTTTCTACAGTGCGCAAGGTTGCTAGCAAAGTTGTAGGACTGACAAGAATAATGTGTTTATCGTAAGCGACACGATATAATTCTGGATCATGCTGAAGCGCAAGCATGAATGCTGCTTCAATAGGAATAAATATAAATACAAAATCTAGCGCTTTAACACCTTCGAGCTTTTCATAGTCTTTAATGCTTAATCCTTTTATGTGATTTCGCAGCGAATTCACATGCGCATTTAAATACAATTTTCGTTCCTGATCATCCTCTGTTGAACAGAACTTTTCGTAATCACTAAGCGATACTTTTGAGTCTATAATAATATCTTTTTGCTCAGGTAGATGAATAATTACATCAGGTATACGACGTGAACCATCATCACCGGTAAATTTTATTTGGGTATCGTATTCGCGGCCTTTTTGCAAACCAGACTGTTCTAATAGGCGCTCAAGCACTACCTCACCCCAATTACCTTGGGTTTTATTATTACCTTTAAGGGCTTGGGCAAGGCTAACTGCATCCTCACCTATTTTTTGTGCTTGCTTTTGAAGCTCTAATACCTGGCCAGACAACCGATTACGATCTGCATTTTCTTTTTCGTATACATCCTCTACTTTTTTACGAAATTCATTTAGCTGTAATTTCAGTGGGTCAAGCGTAGTATCGAGCAAGCTTTTGCTGGTTTGCGAAAATTGCTGTTGTTTATTGTCGAATATTTTATTGGCAACATTTTCAAATTCTTTGGCTAATTCAATTTTAGCATTTTGTAACAGCGCTAACTGCTCAACAAAATTTTTACGTTCTTGATCTAATCGTGTATTTAATTCAGTTGCCTGCGCGCTAACTTTTACTAACGCTGCATCTTTACTCAATAATTGTTGTTCTGTTTCATACAAATGTTGTAGCTTTTGTTTTGCTGCGGCAAGCCCCTGTAAGCTAGTACTCAATTCCTCTTGTAGTTGTTGATGCGTGGATCTCAATTGTGTTAATTCCTGCTTTGAATCCTGTAGCTGTTGCTTAGCTTGTGCAAGCTCATACTGTAAACCCGTTTCGCGCACGGTAGATTGATGTAGCTCTTGTACATATATTGACTTCAGCTCATTTTCCCGCAATAACAGTGCATCCTCCTGACGCTTACGGTAATTTGCTCCCAACAGCAAATTGGCGAAAATAAAGCCTACACCTACGGCAATCAACACCACAAAAACAATAATAAATGGATTATTCACAGCAGTTCCTTAATAAATAGGTTGAGAGCAAGTGGCAGCTCCCCTAAAATTCGGTTTTAGCATTCTATCGCAATTATTCTCATCGAGCCTCCATGACATCATCGTCGCCAACGCCCAATCCCAACATTCTGGTTTTCGATTCCGGTGTCGGTGGCCTAAGTATTTTTCAAGAAATACAAAAAAAATTACCTTTTGCTCGCCTTACTTATGCCTCTGACAATGCCTTTTTCCCTTACGGCACTAAAGGCGAAACCGAGCTCATACAACGCGTTGACACAGTGTTACGCAAAATTGTTAGGTCGCACCCAGTCGATATTATTGTTGTTGCCTGCAACACTGCCAGCACCCTAACGCTGCCCCATATTCGACTTAATTTCCAGCAACACATTGTAGGAGTAGTTCCTGCAATTAAACCGGCGGCGGCACGCAGCAAGTCACAAGTCATCGGCTTACTCGCTACACCCGCAACTGTGGCGCGCCCTTACACTCATGCGTTAATTCGCGAACATGCACCCAATGCGCAAATAATTTCAGTGGGCTCGAGTGAATTGGTGCAGCTTGCTGAACATAAATTACGCGGTGGTGACGTAAAGCCTGAACAACTTACAGCGATTTTACAGCCATTTTTTCTGCATCCACGGATTGCCGAAATGGATACCCTGATTTTAGCTTGCACTCACTTCCCTTTATTGCGCAATGAATTAACCGCGCAATTTTTGCCACAGGTAGAGTTGATCGACTCTGGTGAAGCCATCGCTCGTCGCGTCGCATCCTTGGTAGGATCACATCATTTTATTGAACAAGCGCCGGAACATTGGGCAATCTTTACCAAAAAGTCACCAACACTAAACACCCTAAGCCCACAACTTGCTCAATTTGGAATTAATCACATAAACATTATTGAAGCTTAAATTCACGCTCAATGTTTATCATAGGTAAATTATGACCGCCCATACCACCAATAACCTGGACCAATTTTTAACCAACATACAGCAGGTTTTTAACGACGGTTCTTTGCAGCGTTTGGTGCTTTCAAAATATGCGGGAAATGATACCGAATTAGAACGCATTACTATTCGCCCCGTACAAATAAAAACCGACATGCTGTTATCGTTTTTATACGAATATCACACTCGCCACATCACTAAAAATTATTCGCTAACGGAAGCCGTAGCTTTATGGCAACAATCGCTTGGGTCAGATTTCAAAAATGCACACCTGCTCAGTAACGATTGGGAGATTCAATTAAGCTTTAGCAAAAAAGGTAAAGTTTTATTAAATAAACATCGTAATAAGAATACTAAAGCCAACGAACTATTCACGAAAAATAATGAAGTCCCTTCAATTAATAACGAAAAATCGTCAGTCAATATTGAACAAAAGCCTGTCGCGCATGATAAGAAAAAGCACCGTTTTGTGGAACAGAGTCGGCCCTACTTACAAGAACTAGGTATTACCGATGCAAATGACCTGATTATTCCCGCCATGTCACGCAAATGGAAACAAATTAATAAATTTATTGAGATCTTATCCACCGCAATTGCGGGCACAGGCCTCGCACAACGCGAAAAAATTTACATTGCAGATTTTGGCTCGGGTAAAGCTTATTTAACGTTTGCCGTACATGATTTTTTGAGCACGCAACTCGCTGATGTAAAAACCAAGGTAATCGGTGTAGAGCTACGTCAACCATTAGTGGATTTATGCAATCAAACGGCAAGCAAATTATGTTTAAATGGCATTCAATTTGAACAAGGTGATGTAAAACATTTTTCGACGAGTGGAATTAATATAGTGATTGCGTTGCATGCGTGCGATACCGCCACTGATTACGCGATTCATATGGGCATTCGCAGCGGAGCAGATATTATTATGTGCTCACCTTGCTGCCACAAAGAGATTCGACCGCAACTGAAAAGCCCGACTTTATTAGCACCAATATTGCATCACGGCATTCATCTCGGGCAAGAAGCCGAGATGATTACTGACGGCCTGCGTGCCTTGTTACTTGAGGCCAATGGTTACGATACCCAGGTTTTTGAGTTTATTTCTCTCGAACACACCAGTAAAAATAAAATGATTCTTGCGCAAAAGCGAAAAATACCACGCAGCAATAGCGACACCATTCAACAAATAAAAGCAATTAAAGAATTTTATGGCATTGAGGAACATTGTCTGGAAAAACTACTTAAAGATAACTAATCTTAAAACTTAAGAACAGCACTAAAGCAAAAGCTTGTAGTATGAGCTTCGCTAAAACTAACGTCCCCTTAAACGTCCTTTAATTGGTACCCCTTCTCATGTTTGTTAACACTAAAATTACATATTCTGAGATTGCATCTTACGTACTCGTTTTTGGCGCATTATTGATAGTGTTAACGCATGGCCTATTGGTCGCACTATTAGCAGGGCTTCTGGTGCATTCGCTGGTCGTTATTTTATCCCCCAATTTTGATGGACGTGTCGGGAAAGAGCGTGCACGAATCGTCTCGGTTAGCTTGATCGCTACCTTTACCATTGCCACACTTACTCTTAGTGTTTGGGGTGCAGTTACTTTTTTTCAAAGTGAGGCAGGCAGCACTCACGCGTTGCTAAAAAGAATGGCAGATATATTAGATGCCTCTCGCCACCAATGTCCCGCATGGATATGCTCGACTATGCCCGACAGTACTGAAGAGCTGCGCGAATTATTGACGAAATGGATGCGCGACCACGCCCAGGAAG
>JANPKH010000127.1:0-1952 GCA_031425935.1 Gammaproteobacteria bacterium
CTTCATGGGCTCCATCACTTCGGAAGAACGCGCAGAAGACTCGGTGGCGATGTGCCGCCTGTTGTTCGGTGTCGATTTTGTGGACAAAAACTGCGTGGTGCTGGGCAACGTCAACGTCAACTCACCGTTGTTGTGGGACGGCACCATGACCAAGGCTGCACGGGCCTATGCGCGTGCCAACCAGGCCGCAGTGATCGTACCCTTCATTCTGGGAGGGGCCATGGGGCCGGTCACCAATGCGGGGGCCATTGCCCAGTCGCTGGCAGAGACCATGGTGGGCTGCGCCATCACCCAGCTCGAGCGACCGGGTGCGCCGGTGATATTCGGCAACTTCCTCTCCAGCATGTCGTTGCGTTCCGGTTCACCGACCTTCGGCACGCCCGAACCTGCCATCGGCTCCATGGTAGTCGGGCAACTGGCGCGCAGGCTGAATCTGCCGCTGCGTTGCGCCGGCTCGTTCACCACGTCCAAGGTGCCGGACGGCCAGGCGATGCAGGAGAGTGTCATGTCGATGTTATCGGCCGTGCATTGCGGCGCCAACTTCATCCTGCATTCGGCGGGGTTCCTGGACGGGCTGCTCTCGATGAGTTACGAGAAGTTCATGATGGACGCCGACTTCTGCGGCGCGCTGCACAGCTACCTGGCCGGTGTGGTGGTGGACGACAACACGCTGGCCATCGACGCCTTCAAGGAGGTCGGCCCAGGCAGCCATTTTCTGGGCTGCAGCCATACGCTGGCGAACTACACCACAGCGTTTTTTGATTCGCAAATTTCAGACGACACACCGTTTGAGACCTGGTCCGAGTCCGGCAAAACCGATGCTGCAATGCGGGCCAACAAACGCTGGAAAGCCGCGCTGGCCGAGTACCAGGCACCGCCCATCGATCCGGGCGTGGACGAGTCCATCCGCGACTACGTGGAACGCAAGAAGGCATCGATGAACGACCAGTGGTACTGAGGTCGAAGGCGCACCATGGCTTCCACCAACGACCCCTTGCTACAACCGTACCAGCTTAAACACTTGCGGCTGCGCAACCGCATCATGACCACGTCGCACGAACCGGCGTACCCGGAAGACGGCATGCCTAAGGCGCGTTACCGTGCCTACCACGTGGAGCGCGCCAAGGCGGGAATTGCGCTCACCATGACGGCCGGTTCGGCGACCGTGTCGCGCGACAGCCCGCCGGTGTTCAATAACATCCTGGCGTACCGCGACGACGTAGTGCCCTGGCTGAAAGACCTTGCCGACGCCTGCCATGAACATGGCACAGCGGTGATGATCCAGCTGACGCATCTGGGCCGGCGCACCAGCTGGTCCAAGGCCGACTGGCTGCCTGTCGTCTCGTCGTCACACGAACGCGAAGCGTCACACCGCTCTTTCCCGAAGAAGCTGGAGACCTGGGACATCGAACGCATCCAGCGCGACTACGCCGACGCTGCCGAACGTATGCAGGCCGCCGGGCTGGACGGTATCGAGCTGCAGGCCTACGGCCACCTGATGGACCAGTTCTGGTCTCCGCTGACCAATACGCTGGATGCGCCTTACGGTGGTTCGCTGGACAACCGGCTGCGTTTCACGTTGGAGGTACTGGCTGCGATACGCAAACGTGTCGGTAGCCAGTTCATCGTGGGTGTGCGTTACACCGCCGACGAGTGTTTGCCCGGGGGATTGACTAAAACCGACGGCATGGAAATCTCCCAGCGCCTCAAGCACTGTGGCATGGTGGACTTTCTGAACGTCATCCGTGGCCACATCGATACCGACGCTGGCCTGACCGACGTGATTCCGGTGCAGGGGATGCGCAGCTCGCCACATCTCGACTTTGCGGGTGAAGTGCGCGCGGCGACCGGCTTTCCGATTTTCCATGCAGCGAAGATCCAGGATGTGACCACCGCGCGCTACGCCATCGCTTCTGGCAAGCTTGATATGGTGGGCATGACCCGCGCCCACA
>JANPKH010000128.1:0-5277 GCA_031425935.1 Gammaproteobacteria bacterium
TCGGCATCCCTTCGCGATCCGGTCGCTTCGGGAAACTTCCTACATCCATGTAGGTCGTCCATAAGGTTGTGAATCAAACAGTATTCTTTATTTCTGCCCATTTTGTAACATAATTGTTGAGTGTTTATGGCAATTTATCAATTTAAAGGTCGCAATGCTGATGGCCGTTTAGTAAATGGTCAGGTGGATGCAACTACAACAGATGCTGCTGCTAATCAATTAGTAGGGCGCGGCGTTACGCCTATTTCACTGGAAGAACATAAGGTGGAATTAACCCTGTCAGAAAAATTTGAACGGGTTATGCATTTAGGGCGCGTTAATGATGTTGAGTTAATTATGTTTTGCCGCCAAATGTATACCATTTCAAAAGCTGGTATTCCGCTCGTAAAAGGTTTGCGAGGGTTGGCAGCATCATTGCGTAATTACACCTTTCAAACTGCCTTAAATGATATTGTTGATCGCTTGGAATCCGGGGTTGAGTTGTCTACAGCGATGCGCTCTCACCCCAAAATTTTTAATCATTTATTTGTAAGTATGGTTAGCGTTGGTGAAAACTCAGGGCGGCTAGATTTAGTATTTAACCAACTAAGCGAATATATGGCGCGGGATTTACATACGGTAAAAAGTATTAAAACTGCATTGCGTTATCCTACGTTTGTCTTGATTGCAATTACAATTGCAATGACGATTATTAATCTGAAAGTAATACCTGCATTTGCCGGGTTGTTCGAAAAATTCGGTGCGCAATTGCCGCTACCTACGCGAATACTATTAGGGGTCTCTAATTTTTTTGTTAGCTATTGGCTTTACATATTAGTTTTTGTTGTGGGTGGGTCATTTTGGATTTACAACTATGTTCAATCACCCGCTGGTAGCCGTTGGTGGGGTGAAAAAAAATTACGTATTATTATTGTGGGAGACATTATAGAGCGAGCTTCATTAGCGCGTTATGCACGATCATTCGGCTTAATGCTTAGTGCTGGGTTACCAATTTCAAATGCGTTGGAATTGTGCGCGCGTGCTATTGATAACAATTTTCTGGCGGATAAAATTCGAGGCATTCGTACCGGTATTGAGCGTGGCGAAGGTTTATTTCAAACGCATTTAGTCAGCGGTATGTTTACGCCGTTAGTTTTGCAAATGATATCGGTGGGCGAGGAGAGTGGGCAGGTGGATACCTTGCTAGCGGAAGTTGCAGAATTTTATGAGCGTGAAGTGGAATACGATATTAAATTATTAAGTGATCGAATCGAGCCATTAATGATTGTGATTATGGCCATTTTTGTTACGGTGCTTGCGCTTGGTATTTTCTTACCTATGTGGGATATGTACAGTATCCAACAATAAAATTTTCGAGTTAAAAACATGACTCATCATTACAATTTAACATCATGAAAAACCACTATGTATAAAAAACGTGGTTTCACAAGTTTTGAATTTTATTTTGTCATGGTTGTTATTGGCGTGATTGTGCTTGTAGGTCTGCAACGTTATTTACATTTAGCAGAACAGGTACAACGTTTTAGCTTTGAAGTGTTGGCCAAGAATTTTAGCACCGCAGTTTATAATGCAAGGTCACAATGGCTGATTCAACATCAAGAAAAATTAAATAGAAATATTATTGATTTAAGTGGTGTGAGTATTCAAATGAGTGAGCAGGGATGGCCAATGTCTGCAGCAGGCAAAGCGGCAGTAAGTAATACCACTGCTGATTCTAAACCCGCACCCGCAGTTAGCTTGTACTCATGTCATCAATTGTGGCTGAATTTATTACAGAACCCCGAACCAATATCCTTTGCTGGCGGCGATGCTTTTGGAACACGTAAATATCATTTGTTAATAACAGTAGCAGGTGGGTGCCGGTATCAGTTATATGTCGACAAATCTAATCAATATTATTTTGATTATTTACCCAGCACCGGACAAGTAATTATTCACACCCCGGCAGAGTTAAGGAAATAATGTTTTTGACGCCTGACTGGCAACTTGAAAATACTGAGCTATATTTACTTTATAAAGTACTTGATTTATCGGAGCCGCTAGGGTGGTACGAACGTAGGAAGCGATTTAACTGGTAATAGATTTTCAAGGCCTAGTATCTTTATAAACCCTGTTCTCTAACGTTTCACTGGCATTACAACATTTTAATTGTCTGGAGTTTGTTATGAAAAATCAACAATCTGGTTTCACCTTGATTGAGCTAATTGCGGTAATTGTGGTTTTAGGTATTTTGGCTGCCACTGCATTGCCGAGATTTATTGATATGTCAGCTGCTGCTGAAGATGCTGCGGTTAAAGGTGTAGCTGGTAATTTAAGTAGCGGGATGGCGTTAAATTATGCTGCTGCTGTAGCGTTTACAGCACAGATCACAGGTGCTGTAGCCGCGACTGCTGTAACTAATTGCACTGATGGCAGTGCATTATTAGTTGGCGGGTTACCTGCGGGTTACACCATTACTCCTGCGGCGATTGCGAGTTTAGGTACTGTGGTAACGTGTACGTTAACACTAACGCGTGGCACAATAACGAAAACGGCATCGTTTAATGGAATTGGAGCTTAATCGCTTTAATCGTGGATAATAATGGTGCCAGTTCAGCGGGGCTTTACGCTTATTGAACTCATCGCCGTGATGGTTATAGTCGGCGTGATGTCTGTTACTTTATTTTCACGGCTTGGCTCTGTTACTAGCACTAATGTTCATGCAAGCCGCGATGATCTCATCGCGGCTTTATTTTTTGCGCAGCAAACTGCCATGGCGCGTAGTGGTATTCAACTTGTTGTGACTGCTACTACTGTTAGTGTGATTGAAACTCCTCCCGGTACTGCTTTACCAGGGTATCCGCTAAATATATCGGCGAATGTTAGCGCAACTCCTGTTACTTTTTCTTACGATAAATTAGGTCGTACTACGCCAGGAACTATTGTTTTGACTAGCTCAAGCGGAGCGGGTGCCACTATTACAGTGGAGGCTAGTGGTTATGCGCATTAATTATCGTAATCACTATTCCTCATGTTCTTATTGTTCGAGTTATCCTCATTCTCACTATTCGTCTTTTCACCCATCATCTCGTCAGTTCGGTGTGAGTCTTATCGAACTACTTTTTTTTATTGTCGTTGTTGCTATTGCCAGCGGTGGGTTGATACAAGTTTATAATTACAGTCTTACACACAACGTAGACCCTATTATAAAAGTGCGAGCTTTAGAGGCGGTGCAATCAAAACTCGATGAAATTCTTGCACTTAAATACGATGCTAATACGCCAACCGGGGGTATTCCTGCCTGTAGCAGTACGGGTGTTGGAGCCTTGGTTTGTAATAACACTCCTGACGCCGACATGAATGATGTCGATGATTTTAATGGTTTTAGTGATACACCCTACACGGGTTATGTGCGTACAGTTATTGTTGCAACTGCTGGTAATGAAAAATTAATTACCGTCACTGTTTCAGCACCGCTTAATTTTTCGGTAGCCTTATCTGTATATAAGGCGAATTTTTAATGCGCTCGTTGGATGCAAAAAATAATTTATTGGCGCGGGGTTTTACTTTAATTGAAGTAATCGCTGTTATTGTTATTTTGTCGATAGTAACGGTGTTAGGTAGCAAGTTTATTGTTGATTCCACTACGTCTTATCAAAGTACTCAAACTCGTTCGCGCTTGGTCAATACAGGGCGTCAGGCAGTAGAGCGCATGTCGCGGCAGCTACGCATTGCATTACCTAATAGCGTACGCATTACTAATGTTGGCGTAGGCAGTGCGTGCGTGGAATTTATGCCGATTGCGAGCGGCGGTAATTATATTAATGCAGTACCCGATACGGTAAATCTTGCGGCTGCTTCGGCCGTTATTAATGTGTCGCCGCACACTATAGATTTTGGTACAGCGCAGTATGTCAGTATCGGTGCAATGAATAGCGCGGAAATTTATGGCGTAAGTCCTATATCGCGTGCCACCCTAAGTTCACGTACTGCTATTTTATTAAATTTAACGGCCGCTAAAATTTGGCAGCGGAATTCTATTAAGCGACGTTTTTATTTATTAAATTCACCACAAGCTTTTTGCATGATTGCCAATCAGTTGCGATTTTATGGAAACCAGGATGCCACTAGTGCAAGTGTGAATATTGGCTCTGCGTATAGCATGTTGGCGGATAACGTAACTGCTGCGACGCCATTTGCGTTAACTGCAGGCAGTGAAAATAACAATGTGAATGTACTGTTTAATATTACTTTCACCAGTGGTGGTGAATCTATCGCGTTTAATCAATCGGTGATGATACGCAATGTACCTTAATAAGCAGCAACCTAATCAACAGCATCCTGATCAACGGCACTTTGAGGGAAATTACATTTCTCGTGAGCACTTGTTTAAAAATAATAACTTGTTTAGAAATAAGGTCTTGCTTAAAAATGGAAGCTTGTTAAAAAAACAAGATGGCTTCTTAATACCATTGGCGTTATTTATTTTGATCGTAATGAGTTTATTCGCATTAGTGTTGTCACGTAACACCATTCAAACCAGTACTTCAGCAACGCTGGAGATGATCTCGACCCAAGCATTTTATGCCGCAGAAAGTGGTGGGCAAAGGGGCATGCAAAATTTGTTTTTCCCGGACGCAAGTTCTCGCCAAGTGGTTGATACACGTTGTGCCGCGCTGAATGGTAACTATGCCTTTACTGTAACTGGTTTGAATAATTGTTCTGCCGTAGTTACGTGCACTTGTTTGTATCCGGATAACACCGCGTGTGCTCCTGCAACTGCTGCTAATTATTCCACTACTGCAGCAGCGAATAAATTGATAAGTTTTTACAGAGTATCAAGTGTGGGAACTTGCGGTAGCGGTACTTTGCGCTCGGTGCGAACAATTGAAGCTGGTTCGTTTTTGGAGCAGGAATAGATTATGTTAATTCTCACTGAAACGATAATTGGCAGTAACCCAATGAAAAAAAATTCAAAAATTCAAAATAATTTTTTTTTATCGTTAAAAATAATGGGAAAACTTTTTGTTTGTATTTTGTTAATATTCCCTGGGTATTTGTGGGCTGCTGCTTGCGTTGACATGTTTAGTAATGGTATTCAGGCAACTTCTCCAACTGGAAATATTAATTTAAGTTTCCGCTCAATTGTCACGGGTGGCGGCGCTATTTTAAGAACGACAACCTTAACTGATAATAGTACATGGGCAGCGTGTAGTGGTTCTAATTGTGTGGCTAGCGGAACTCCTGCACTGACTTCCACGCCCACGTTTGTAACGGGTACCGCCGTTAACGGAAACA
>JANPKH010000129.1:0-6266 GCA_031425935.1 Gammaproteobacteria bacterium
GCCACAACTAATGGTCAAACCGATGGTGGAACTGCAACAATTACTTTTGAAAATCAAGCAGTTCCTGAAATTAATAAAGTATTAAAAATCGCGCTTGCTGGTAGCACCCTTGGGGTAGAAGGCTGGCACCAACAAGTGAACCAAACATTGGCAACGGGCGTTGAACTTGGTAAATCGTACACATTTTCGTACAAAGTAAAAGCCAGCAAAGCGATTACTTTATCTATCCAAAACAATACTGGTGATGACACCACTCCGACGTACATTAGCATGCCTGAAGAAAGTGATCTTGACGTTACTACTGAATGGCAACAAAAGAGTGCGACTTTCATATCAACAGTTACCGATGCGACGGTTAACTTTCAGTTAAACTTGGCAGGCCAAGGTGACTATGATTTGTATTTTGATGACATATCATTCACCGATGAGGATGGCACCAACGAACAAATTACTCACGGTACTATGCAGGATGCAGTTGAAGCTGACTTCGCCGCCACAACTAATGGTCAAACCGATGGCGGAACTGCAACAATTACTTTTGAAAACAAAGCAGTTTATATTCCAGAATAAGATGGGATTTAATTAGCTAACAAAAAAAAGCCTCGCAAAAGCGGGGCTTTTTTTTAGCCTTAAAACGAAGGTCAATGCAACTCATTTCAGCGCATTTTTATACATCACAAGTACGCCATTGGAGTCGTTCTAAACTGAGCTCTTTATGTTATTCATCAAATCTCAAACGAAAAACCACTTTCACTCAATTTTTTATAAACGTCAGGATCAAACCGATAGAGATTTGCAGCTCGGTGCGGCACGCCTTTTTGTTTTTCTTCGCATGATGTTAATAAATTCATTTTCATTATTTTGCGGCGAAAATTGGGTTTGTCTAACTTTGTATTAAGAATTGCTTCGTAAAGTGCTTGTAGTTGCAATAAAGTAAATTTTTCCGGTAATAGATTAAAGCCTATAGGTTGGTGGCGGATCTGATGACGTAGAAATTTAAGTCCGTAGGCAATAATGTCAGCGTGATCGTACACCAAGGCGGGCAACTCGTTGGCATTAAACCAACTTACATCGGCAGCACTTTGGCCTGCGACTAACAAATAATTTTCAGCACTGACCAAAGCGTAATAGGCAACAGTTACAACTCGATCGTTAGGAAAGCGATTAACGCGCCCAAAAGTTTTAAGTTGCTCCAAATAGAGTTGCTTAATGCCGGTTAAATCTTCCAACAAACGATAAGCAGCATCACGCAAATTCTCATCATAGCGAATCCAGCCTCCTGGCAATGCCCATTTGCCCTCGTGCATCGGATCAGTTTGACGTACTAATAAAATTTTTAAATTATCCTGATCGAGACCAAAAATGAGGTTATCGATGGATAACGCTTTTATCAAATCCTGTGGCAGGCTTAGACGCTTTTCTTGAAGTTGGGTCGTTGGGATGTTGGTGGACACAATCAAAATCCTTGGGTTGTTTTTAAAGGTGCGCCATTGTATACAGGCGAAGAAAAAAAATTAAAATTGGGTTATGAAGGCCTTGTTATTTTTAAGTGTGCTAGTTGTTTTGGCAACTTAGTCTATTGTAAATACTAGGCTTTTACATTGTAGCGCTGACTTCTGGGTTCCTACAAGAAAATGTCTTGTGGTCAAATAGACAATAAGATATAGTGATAGATATAAATTCTTTTACAAGCGGTGACTAAATCCATTCGTGATCGCAACAAACAGTTGAGGCGTGTTATGTTATTTTTGGGTATAGATATTGGCAGTTCATCCATCAAGCTCGCAGTGCTTGATGGTGAAACGGGAAAATGTCTCGCTGCGATTTCCTATCCCGAAACTGAGCTGGTTATTGAAAGCCCAGCAGCCGGTTACGCTGAACAAAATCCTGAAATGTGGTGGGTTTGTGTTAAACAAGGTTTTGCCAAATTGCTTGCGTCTGCCAAGTTTGATCCGAAGCAAATTGATGCTATTGGCATTGCTTATCAAATGCATGGCTTGGTATTGGTAGATGTCAATCAGCAGGTTCTGCGCCCTGCTATTATTTGGTGTGATAGCCGTGCAGTATCTTTAGGTGATTCGCTTTTAACCGAATTAGGCAGTGAGTATTGTTTCGGTCATTTGTTAAATTCACCCGGTAATTTCACTGCGGCTAAACTACGCTGGGTGCAAAAAAATCAACCAGAAATTTTTAAATGTATTCACAAAGTGATGCTGCCAGGTGATTACATCGCCATGAAATTTACGGGCGAGATTAGCACTACTGCTGCGGGTTTGTCTGAAGCTATTTTGTGGGATTTTAAAGAACAACGCGTTGCTATTGAGCTGTTAAAACACTGGGAAGTTGATAGTTCTTTAATCCCGACGGTGGTGCCCAGTATCGGTGTGCAAGGTATTGTGTCCAACCAAGTCGCAGCTGAATTAGGTTTGCGTGCAGGCGTAAAAATTTGTTATCGCGCTGGAGATCAGCCCAATAATGCTTTTAGTTTAAATGTATTAAATCCGGGTGAGGTTGCAGCGACGGCGGGTACCTCTGGAGTTATTTACGGTGTAACAGATAAGCCTGCGGCTGACATAAATTCTCGTGTGAATACATTTTTGCATGTCACCAGTACGCCAGAAAAAAATCGTAATGGTGTGCTCGTTTGTGTTAACGGTTGTGGACGCCTCTATTCATGGCTGCGCCAAACTTTGGGTGCTACAGGTGCTGCACCCTCCTATTCTTTTTTAAATGGTTTTGCAGAAAATATTCCGATTGGTAGCGATGGTTTAGTATTTCATCCGTTCGGAAATGGTACAGAGCGAATTTTTCAAAATAAAAATCTGGGCGCAGGGTTGCGTAATTTGGATTTTAATAGGCACAGCCTTGGGCACATAGTGCGAGCAGCACAAGAAGGTATAGTGTTTTCACTGAACCAAGGTTTTGAGGTTTTAAAATCGTTGGGCGGTAGCTGTGATGTTGTGCGCGCCGGTAAAAGTAATATGTTTTTAAGCGATGTATTTACTCAGGCCTTTGCAAATTCTACCCAAGCTGTTGTGGAGTTGTTTGCGGCTGACGGTGCGGAGGGCGCGGCGCGCGGCGCAGCTCTGGGTTGTGGTTATTATGCATCGCATGGCGAAGCGTTTAGCAGTTTGACGCGTTTAAGTGTTATTGAGCCGAAACAGGAGTTGTATGCGCAATATAATGACGCTTATCAAGCTTGGGCAGCGCTTTTACCGCCAGAATTCAATAAAAAAATATAATTTAATAAAAATAGATAATTCAATGCATGAGCAAATAACAGTTTTTAGTACGGACTAGCACCAAAAAAACGCTGTGACATTCAATTTATATTAACATTTACGAGGTAAGCAACATGGGTATCCTACTTGGCAGTAAAGAATATTTTCCGGGCGTTAATAAAATTGCTTACGAAGGTGCTGATTCTGATAATCCTTTAGCATTTAAATATTATGACGAAAACCGCATAGTTGCGGGAAAGTCTATGAAAGAACATTTCAAATTTGCTGTCTGTTATTGGCACAGCTTTTGTGGTGCAGGGCATGATCCCTTTGGCCCCGGTACTAAAGTTTTTCCATGGTCGCATACGACAGATGTTAATAAACGTGCTCGTGAAAAAATGGACGCTGCGTTTGAATTCATCACAAAAATTGGTGCGCCATACTATTGTTTTCATGATATAGATTTGGTTGATGAAGGTAGCAGCCGTGCCGAAACTCAAAAGCGGTTACAAACGATTGTTGAATACGCTAAAGAAAAACAACAGGCATCAGGTGTAAAATTATTGTGGGGCACCGCCAATCTTTTTTCTAATCCGCGTTACATGAATGGCGCTTCTACCAATCCAGATTTTTCTGTGGTGGCTTATGCAGGTGCGCAACTAAAAGATGCGCTAGACGCAACCATCGCATTGAATGGCGAAAATTATGTGTTCTGGGGTGGCCGTGAAGGTTACATGAGTTTATTGAACACTGACATGAAGCGTGAGCAAGAAAACATGGCGCGCTTTTTAACTATGGCGCGGGATTATGCTCGCGGTCAGGGTTTCAAAGGCACATTTTTTATTGAACCGAAACCCATGGAGCCTTCCAAGCATCAATACGATTTTGATGCGGCAACAGTTATTGGCTTTCTCAAAGCTCACGGTTTAGACAAAGATTTTAAATTAAATCTTGAGACAAACCATGCAACTCTCGCTGGGCATACTATGTGCCACGATATGCAAGTTGCGGCCAACGCAGGCATGCTAGGTAGTCTCGATGCTAATCGGGGAGATTATCAAAACGCATGGGATACCGATCAGTTTCCGTATAACATTAACGAAACCGTTGAAATGATGTTGGTGTTGTTGCGTAGTGGTGGTTTGCAAGGTGGTGGTGTAAATTTTGATGCGAAAGCACGCCGTAACTCACCTGATTTTGTTGACCTGTTTTATGGGCATATTGGTGGTATGGATGTTTTTGCAAGAGCGTTATTAATTGCAGATAATTTAATTCAAAAATCACCGTTAGAAACTATGCGTTCCGATCGTTATGCATCCTTCGATGCAGGTAACGGTGCTCTTTATTCGCAAGGTAAGTTAACTTTGGATCAACTAGCTGCACTAGGTAATGCGAATGGTGAAATTCCATTAACTAGCGGCAGACAAGAATTATATGAAAATATTATAAATCGGTATATTCGTTAATTGATTAAATAGGTAACTCATTTATCCTCGCGAATGCGAGGATAATGGTTTTCAAATATCTTGAATAAATACTAGAGCTTATATTCCTCAAGGCACAATTTATGAAACATTTTAAAAAAATAAAATTGGCTAGTGATATTGCAGTAAAACTTTTTATTACACTAGTTGTAGCAAATTTCACGATCTCAGTAAATGCCGAAACGATAGCTTATAAGGATGCAAAGCAGCCGGTTGAGGTGCGCATTAAAGATCTATTATCGCGTATGACGCTTGAAGAAAAAGTGATGCAATTGCAAACAGTTTGGGAAAAGCGCCAACTACTTGAAACTGACACTGCAGAATTTAATCCTGAGCATGCAAAGAAAATTTTAGGGGAAGGTATTGGTGAAGTAGCGCGGCCTTCAGAAAATAAGGCGCAAATTACACCGAATAAAACTCCGCTAGAAACGGCAATCTTTACGAATGCAATTCAAAAATGGGTCGTGGAAAACACCCGCTTGGGCATCCCCGTATTATTTCATGAAGAAGCATTGCATGGGCACGCTGGGCGTAACGCTACCAGCTTTCCGCAGGCTATTGGTTTAGCCAGTACATGGGATCCAGAATTAATGACAGAAATTTTTTCTGTGGTAGCAAAAGAAGTGCGTGTGCGCGGATCACATCAAGTATTAGCGCCAATTCTTGATGTGGCCCGCGATTCACGTTGGGGGCGCATCGAAGAAACAATGGGGGAAGATCCTTATTTAGTCGCTAGCATGGGTGTTGCTGGCGTTAAAGGTTTCCAGGGCGGAGATAAAGGCGTAGCTAAAGATTACGTGATGACAACGTTAAAACATATGGCAGGCCATGGTGAACCTGTAGGCGGCCTAAATACAGCACCAGCACCAGTCGGTGAGCACACGTTGCGGGAAATATTTTTGTTCCCGTTTGAAGCTGTTGTGAAGCTCACGCAACCACGTAGCGTGATGGCATCTTACAATGAGATTGATGGTGTTCCGTCACACGCAAACGGCAAAATGATTAACGGAATTTTGCGTAAAGAATGGGGATTTAATGGCTTGCTCGTGAGTGACTATTTCGCCATTAATGAATTTATTACGCGCCATAATATTGCTGATAATAAAAAAGATGCCGCTTTGATTGCATTTAATGCTGGGGTAGATGTTGAAACCCCCGATGGCGACTCTTATACAAATCTCGCGCAATTAGTTAAGGATGGAAAAATAACAACAGCACAATTGGACGTAGCAGTTGCCCGTGTCTTATATGAAAAATTTAATTTGGGCTTGTTTGAAAACCCTTACGTGTCGACTAAAGGTGTTGATGAATTTGTTGGCAATGCAAAACATCGGGCACTTGCACAACGTGCAGCTGAAAAGACTATGGTGTTATTAAAAAATGAAAATAACTTGTTGCCTTTGGATGCCAAAAAAATTAAATCGATTGCTGTAATTGGGCCTCATGTACATGAAACCTTATTAGGTGGTTACAGTGACGTACCCAAACAAACCGTCAGCATTTTGCAAGGCATTAAAGAATATCTCGGCGATAAGGTCGCAGTAAATTACGCGCAAGGTAC
>JANPKH010000130.1:0-3071 GCA_031425935.1 Gammaproteobacteria bacterium
CGAACGCCCATATAAAATTGTAAAACTTGAAGAGCGCATGGACCCGGCAATGGTTCCCGCCCCGGCTGATTACGCTAAAACAATTCTCCAATTAATCGGCTCGCCAGATCTTTCCAGCCGCGCCTGGATTTGGGAACAATATGACCATCAAGTAATGGGCGACACAGTAATTAAACCAGGCGGAGATGCCTCAGTCGTTCGTATTCACAACAGCAAAAAAGCGCTGGCTATCACTACTGATTGCACACCACGCTATTGCTTTGCCGACCCCGTTGAAGGCGGCAAACAAGCAGTCGCCGAAACCTGGCGCAATATTATCGCAACCGGCGCACGCCCATTGGCAATTACCAACTGCCTAAACTTCGGCAATCCGCAAAAGCCGGAAGTCATGGGCCAGATTGTCGGCTGCCTGGAAGGCATGGCCGAAGCTTGCGTGGCGCTTGATTACCCAATTATTTCCGGCAACGTCTCATTATATAATGAAACTATGGGCACCGGCGTGCACCCAACCCCAGCCATTGGCGGTGTTGGCCTGATGTGGGACATTGCCCGCCACAAAAAAATCGCCCCGCAGGAAGAAGGTGAAACTCTTATTTTAATTGGCGAAACCATTGGTGAACTTGGTTCATCAATTTATTGCCGCGATGTTTGCGGCTGCTCTAAAGCCGCTCCCCCACGCGTAGATTTGCAGGCCGAGCGCAAAAACGGCGAGTTCATTTTAAGCATTAACAAAAACATCACCGCCTGCCACGATATTTCCGATGGCGGCTTGGCTATCGCCTTGGCTGAAATGGCAATCGCCTCCAACTTCGGCATAGTGATTGACGAATTCCAAAATGGCACTGTGCCGCTCCACGCTTACTTATTCGGCGAAGACCAGGCGCGCTACATTGTTTCCACCAACCTGCCGGACACAATTTTGAACAAGGCTGAGAAAGTGGGCGTCAAAGCAACCAAGCTGGGAACTGTAAAAGGGGACAAAATGGTGCTCGACCACAAAACCAAAATCACCGTTTCAGATTTGCGCGACGCGCACCAGAAATGGTTTAAAGAATATATGAACGCATAATATGCCAGTAACCCAGGAAACTTTAGAAGGCGAACTTAAAAAAGCTTTCCCCGCCGCGCAAATTACCATTACCGACCTGGCCGGTGATAACGACCATTGGTCAACAACTATTATAGACTCTGGCTTTGCGGGCAAAACCCGCATTGCGCAACACAAAATGGTACAAAGCGCGACCAAACATTTAAACATCCACGCCTTGCAAATTAAAACCAGTTCGTAATATACTATCAACTAATTACTACCAATTAGGAACCATACAATGACCAACCCATTATTCGCCCAGTTTGAAAAACAGATTTCTGAAAACGATGTTGTAGTTTACATGAAAGGCACCGGCCAAATGCCGATGTGCGGATTTTCCGCCGCGGTTGCTGCAATTTTCCACCAGCTTAACGTGAGGTTTTTGGATGTGAATGTTCTTGCCACTCCCGAAATCCGCGAGTCTTTAAACGAATTTGCTGACTGGCCAACTCTGCCCAAAATATTTGTTAAAGGTGAATTCATCGGCGGCTGCGACATCGTGCGTGAAATGCATGCATCAGGCGAATTACAACAGCTCCTAAAAGATAAAGGCCTGCTCGCTGCTTAATTTCTTTTCAAGCCCGGCTGCGAACTATTAAATGCCTGCTGAGCTTCTGCTGCTGCTTTGGCGACAGGGTTTTGTGCGTAACCTGAACCTAAACTTGGACTATCAGGAACGGTTAGGCCCCTGCTGTTTGGTACTTCTTGCAGTAATGCACCAAATTTTTCCTGCAAAGTATTCATTAACTTGGTGGCAGTCTCTCTAGCCGCGTCACCCAATTGCTGAGCAAATTGCGCATCCGTCATATTCCCAGCCATCTGGGGCATATTGGCAGCCATTTGTGATGCAACTAATTCCATTACCATAATATAAAATTATCAGAGTTTAAATAAGCCTGCAAGTTATAGAAATGTTACAAAACTAACCATATTATGTAAAGAAACTTGAACATATTATTAGCTTATTCTTATATTTCAATAACTTGCTTATGTCAACAATGTTTAACCTTTTAACTCTTTATTAAGCAATCTCTGCCAGGATGGGTGTATTAGTACATATTTTCAGGCATAGGGCTTGGGGGTATGGGGCAAGTAGCCCAATAATGATAAATCCAAGTAGGAGAAACTTATGCCTTCAATTAACACAAACATTTCTGCATATTATGCGCAGAACAACCTCCGCAAAGCCGGTGATGAAGCTCAAAGCTCTATTGCTCGTCTTTCAAGCGGTAACAAAATCATTCGCGCTGCGGATGACGTAGCAGGTCTTTCAATCGGTACTGTACTTCGTACTACAGTAAACACTTTGAAAACTGCTTTAACCAACGCTAACCAAGGTTCTACACTTATTCAAGTCGCTGACGGCGCTCTTTCTCGTTTAGGCGAAATCTTGCAACGTCAAAAAGCTCTTTCCGTACAAGCAAACAGCGGCACTCTTTCTGACAACGAACGCGGATACCTGAACCAAGAGTTCCAAGCTCTTAAATCAGAGTATGATCGTATCGTTACTAAAACTAACTTTAACGGTGTAAAACTTCTTGATGGTTCACTTGCATCTTCTAAAACTTCAATTGCTACTGAAATTCCTGCCAACGGCGCGAACGATTTCGTAAACGCATTGGTTGATTCAGACGCTACTATCAACACTTCAATCCTGACCAACGGTCTTACTTCATTGACAGTTGCTACAGTAGGTACCAGCGATCGCGGATTGCTTGCTTACCAAGGTAGCCTTGCCAATGCTAACGTAAGCGTTGTGCAAACTGGTACCAACGACGACGCTTCTCTTTCTATCGAGATTAATGGCGTTATGTTCAAAGGTACTTTCAACGGATTGCAAACAAACGCTGCAACTTCTGATATCGTATTGACTCAAGTTCTGACTCAAGAAGAAGAAGCTGCGAGTGAAACTGCAATGGTTCTGAACATTGATATTACACTTGCCTTAGGTGCAACTGCCGACGCTGCTGACGCTCTTGAC